>JBGUIU010000211.1:0-30689 GCA_045113275.1 Paludibacteraceae bacterium | reverse complement strand
ATGAAGTCGGTTCAATTTCATGAAGATTTGTCTGCCGTTTCCTTCAAATTAGAATTGACGGAAGCGGGGAAAAAAGAGTGGTCTGGATCTGAATATTCAGAATCTGATACAGCATTCATCTACAAAGTTGTACCTATCCATGAGGAGGAGTTCAACCGCCATCTCCAAGAAATCGACAGCTTAATACAAGGGAATATTAAAATAGATTGATGTCATAACCTGTGGTGTTGTCAATTCGCGGGTAATGTTGATATACATGAGTGCCAGCTAGCCTGAAAGGCTATAACAGATATAGCCCAATGGCAACGCCTTGGGTGAAGAGGTTGGGTACGAGCTAAAACCAGCCTGAAGGGCTGGTACAGATTAAAGAAATGTTCCATCTCACAATCGTTTAACGCCAACCGAGATGGAGAAAATGCATCCTATATCGTGATAGAGTGTGGTAAAATGTAGAAAATAAATTTTTGAATTGCCATTTTGTTTTTCCGTCATTTGTTATTATCAATTTGACGCCTTTGTTATCTTTGCGGTATTGTTCGTGCAGAGAACATTTCGGAAGCGTATGTTAGGGCTTTGGAATTAAGAATATCAGAAAGTCTCCCTTCCATTGGGTTGACCAGATCTGTATAATAAAAAAAAGAATAGTTTAATTTAAAAAAGATTGATTTTATGGACGAAAATGAAAAATTCCGAGATATAACTCAGGAAGATATTAAAGATGGAGTGATAGAGTGGGAAAAAGACTCACAATGTGATGATGAATCTAATCTAAAGAACGAAAATAAACTTTTATCGTATGCTGAGTGGATTAGGTCTATTGCTCAGATGTTTGTCGCAGTTCCCGTTATTATTTTGATTGGAATGGCTATATTGGCTGGAAGTTCTGGTTTAAGTTGGAACTTTGCAAATGCTTTG
This sequence comes from Paludibacteraceae bacterium, assembly GCA_045113275.1. Taxonomy (GTDB): domain Bacteria; phylum Bacteroidota; class Bacteroidia; order Bacteroidales; family Paludibacteraceae; genus UBA1181. The sequence goes on along the minus strand of JBGUIU010000211.1, from coordinate 29,774 downwards.
TTAGTTGGAGGATGTGTCGTAGCTGTTATTTTTGTGATAGCGATTCCTTATTTTGCTTTTGCGTATTTTATGAAAGTTGTTGCCGAAATATCAAAAACATTAAAGAAAATTGAAAGCGAGAAAAATAGAAAAGACAATCGTGATAATGGATGAAAGGTTTAATCATAAAAATGCGTTTGTATAATTAAAAAAATATAGTTACATGGAATATTGGATAGTTCCTTCAAATAATAAGTTTTATGGACAATGTATATCAATGGGAAGGGTGAAGGTTTGCCAAGTGACGCATATAATATAAGTAGAGACGCACGGGCAATAAGCGCAGAACCCATAAAAAAAACAACAATGAGTGAAGAAAATACAAATAATCATGTGAAATTCCTTTCCAAAGCCTGTCTGGTTTTGGAAATGCCTGCAGCCATCTTGGCTGCATTCAGAATTAGCTATGGCGCTTTTTATTCTTGGTATTTATGCAGTATGATAAGTATTTGAATTGCATTTCTTCTAGTGAACCATCGGTCGGTGAGGGTACTTATACCTATACGAACAATATTGAATATTTCAAAATTGTGGAATGGGATAGTCATGGTAACTGGACAAAACGACAAGTGAAGGTTGTTATATAAAAATAAGGTTACCTAATACGATTTATACAATTCACAGAAAAAAGATAGAGTAAACAGACATAATGAAAATTGTAAGTTATAATATTAATTCATGTACACAGTGGAAGGTGGATCGGCTATTCGAAGAGAATGCGGATGTTTATGTCGTCCCTGAAATAGCAGAGGGAATAAAGATTCCTGATGATTTTGAAATGAAATGGATCGGCAAGTATCCATCAAAAGGTCTTGGTATGATTTGGCGTAAGGAACAGGGCATTGTGCCTGATTGGTATAACGATAAACTATCATATGCCATTCCGATGATTTATAATGATGTTTTTATTCTAGGATTTTGGCCTACTAAAATTGGAAACGAAACATATACACAAATTGCCAAAGAAATCCTTGAATATTACTTGAATTACCTTAAAAAGTATGAACAGTGTATTGTGACGGGTGATTTTAATTTGTTTCACAAAAAAGATAATACGAACAAAGCGGCTGATATTCTGAAAGCAGATGAGTTGTTGAAATCGTGTGGATTGTCAAGCGTGTATCATACTATAACTGCTCAGGCAATGGGTGCTGAATCACAATTTACGTATTATCATCAACGACATAGTGATAATCCGTTCTTCTTAGATTATACATATTCAAAGTTGCCTGTGAAGAAATATTCCTTGGAACCGTGGAATAGCAAGATGAGCGACCATGTATGCCAGGTAATAGAGATTTAGAATTCTTGTCAACGAGGCTTCTTATCATTTTTATCTCTTGCATGACAAAAATAATAACATATAACAAACATTAAACAAAAAAAAGTATGAAGAATTTAAAATTAATGGTGATAGGACTGGGCTTTTTGTCTTTCCTTTCGTGTACGCAAACCAGCCAATATGCTGTTGGGAAATATGTTGAGGATGAGAATGCAAAATTGCCCATTCAAATAACAGAGTCTTTGACGTATGATAGTATAATATGTAATGAGAAGGGAAATAACGTCATTATGTATTATAGTGTTGATGATGGCTTGGTCGCTAATGGCATAAAGGAGCAGAATTCTGAGTTGGCTAAAAAAGTTGTTATAGATATGTTGCATAAGAGCCCGGAAATGAAGGTGTTTATACAAATAATGAAGAATGCTGACTATTCCATAACATTGAAATACCTCACGAGAGAGCAAGAGGTAATAAAGGAGATCACAATCACCCCAGACGAGTATGGACAAGAACCTGATGCTACTCAAGCTGAAATCAATGTGAAGGATAAAATCAATGATGAGGTGAAAGCTATAAAATCTCTATGTCCGGCAGATGTTGACGAGTACACTATTCTGAAAGATGTGGAGATGGATTGGGAGAATATGCGGTTCACTTATCAGTATGAACTTCATGACATAGAAATTGAAGATCAAAACGAATTTAAAGATAACATGAGGGAACTTATAAGACCAACTATATTAAGTCCTGCGTTGACACTCTACAGAGAATCCAACATTACCATCATATATCAATACAAGGCGGGTGAGGATACAATAAAAATTCTTTTTATGCCAGAGGAGAATTACCAATGATTTCAGGCATCAATAACAGGATATCTATAAATAACGATTCAGTTCTAAAAGTATAAAAAAGAGGATGTGTCCTAACGGATGCATCCTCTTTGAGCGGTAAACGGGACTCGAACCCGCGACCCCCAGCTTGGGAAGCTAGTGCTCTACCAACTGAGCTATTGCCGCAAGCCTATTCTTTTGTTTTATAGTATTGCAAAGGTAATCTTTTTTTTGAATTTGAAATATCGAGGAGATATTTATTTCTGATCGCATTATAAGAGAAAAAAGGAAGAATGTGGACATTCAATCACATTCTTCCTTCTGTTTTTTGTTAGGTCCGAATTATTTGCTTAGTACGATGGATTTGTTGTAGAAATCATCGTAAGCATTGAAAATTTCTAATAAATTGTTCCATTCCTGAGCAGGGTATTCCACATTGTTGATGTCCCATTCAATGGAGAGAATCAATTTGTCGTTTTCAACTTTTGCTGAAGACTTGAATAATCCGCATTTGTTAGAAACAGAGCGCTCAAGTGTTGACAAGTCTTCTACTTTATAACCACTTGGTATATTAAGGCTTATTTTATAGATAACTTGTGAGGTACTGTTAATGACAATATTGGTTTTGCGCTCTTTCTTTAAAGATGAGAAACCTAAATTTTTGAGTAAGTATCCTATGCTGACGATCTTGCTGTTGGGAGCTGTTCTCACCATTTCACCTACTTTGGTGGAGGAAGTGTATGTGAATTGTGGCTGATTGGCGAATAATCCATAGGATTTTATGTTGTATTGCTGCAAATTTTTTACAGGATTGCCGAAATATTCCTCTGCCTCACTCTCAAAAGCTTTTTTCTGGAAATAGGGTTCTAACTCGAAGTAAGACGTGTATTGGTTGATTAGATCCGGTGACATTCCATTTTTCTTTGCGGTCTCTGCGTATGTCTCGGTGATATTGAAGTGCTTGCGCATGATGGAATCCCATTGTTGGAAAGTACCTAAATCTTTGCGGGCATCAATCTTATCTGTTCCAAGGATTGAAACGGTTCTGTCTATGTTAAGTGCGTTGACGTCTGTATCGTCCAATGATGCATTGATTACATATTCAGATCGGTTCTTGTTAGCAGGTGTGATGTTGATCTTCTTTCGTGTTAGCTTGTTGTAATCGGTACAGAATTTGTATTTCAATGGTTTGTTAGCCGCCTCAATCATAATAGCTTCCATGCCTTCATAAACCGAAGGTTGATCTATGGCACAAGGTAGGTTGTAGGAACAAGGGTAGTAACAAGTGCCATCTTTTAGTTTTATGACTGAGTTATACGTTTCTTCGAAGAGTTGGTTCTCCCAGTTTCCGGCATATCGGCTGTTTACTATTCCGTATGTGCGTGTAATACCCAATTTGGTGGTTATGGCAGAGAAGAAAACCCAGAAGGCTTCAGGCGAGATAGAAATATCATTTCCATTTCGAGCATAACATAGATAATTGTAAACCTCGTCGGCCTTTTGTTTCTCAGACAGGTTTGGATGCTGAGCCAAGTATTTTTTCAAATATGCGAAAGCCCTGTTGTAGAATTTAACATGTTCATTCGAGGTGGTTGCACGAACCTTGGAATAATAATATGCGTGGTTGCTCATTATTTCGTTGATTTTATTTGCTTCTGTTTGTTTTGTCATGCGGTTTATTTTACTAAACTTCTTGATCATAGGAGCATTTGAACAGCCTGATAGGTATTTGTTATACCATATTTTCAAACGAGGTTCGTCTCTGTATGGAGCATTGAATACTTCTTTGGGTTGCTTTTCAATGTCCGTAAGTTCAAAATCTAAATGTGTTTTGTCTTTGTCGTTTGTCTCTTTGGGTTTTATATAACTAGGCAGCCAATACCAAGATTCCTGCGAGTGAAATTGTGACGTTATATCTCCGTGGAAACGATATTTTTGAATTGGAGCGAAGTCACTGAGCGGATACTCATATTGTGAGCTGCTGAACATATCTAATTCTTGATAAATGAAATAATCAACGATATCTCCTTTTTGCAAATTGGGCACAGCAATTTTTGACACATTTTTTTTGGTATTCTTCCCTTTTAAGTTTGTGCCAACTTTGATATAATCATTTGGATTTAATTCGACAAGAGTACCATCTTGTTTATGAATACGAATACCTACGACACTTTTTTGTGTCTGTGAATAATTTTTGTATTCGATTTCAGAAAAGGACTTGATTGCACTGTTGTCATTTATCTTCACGAGGCATCGAGATAGTTTTGTGATGGTCATAGGATATGCGTCACTCGTAATAACGACCTTCATTTTGGCTACAAATTCATCATATCTTGCAAGAAATATAATAGGCTCATTTTTATATTTCTCTTTCACCGTGAAGTCATTGAATTCTGGCATGTCGGTACGAGCCCATATTTCATTAATCTTTTTTTCTTCATTGAGCGGTCTCCTTTTTGCCTGAGAAGGGAGAACGAGTAGTAGAGCTACTATAATTGCTATGTATTTTTTCATTTTATATAAGAATTGTGGATGGTATTATCCTGTTTTTTACAATATGGTTTATTTCTCTAATATGAGCATTTCCAAATAAGCGGATTTCAATTTTTCAAGATCTGTGTTCCATTCGCTCAATTGCTCTTGAGGAATCGTCTGTTCCTTGAGTGTGATGGATCTTTTGTAAAGGATTTTGTTTCCTTTCAGTTCGTATTTTATTTCAAATTTGTATCTCTGCTTATCTATTTTCAGATCGGCTGGCTTGTGTGTTACCTTGTAGCCAGAAGGAATCGTTAGCTCAGAGGTGTAGGCATCTACTGCTTTGTATTTGAAATATAGGTTGGACTTCTTCTTCTCTTCGTTTGTCTCCATTGATAAAAATCTGTGGGTGATATCCATGGATATATAATATTTGTTGTTTGATTTAACAATTGGTTCTTCCATGACGAATGGATATTCCACGATTACTTCCTTGTCAGCTGATGTTACCCCAGATAGTTCCACCTGTTCGTTGCTAGGAGGAAGACCTTTGAATCCTTTCTTTTGCAGAGATTTCAAGATGTCAGAGAAATCATCGTCGAAATAGTAGAGGAACTTAATCTTATCATTTCCTCTTTGAATGTTTTTGTATTTCCCTTCCAGTCCTTTTTCTGTTATTGTCATGGACACGTATGTGCTATCTAGATTATTGTGAGGACGGTTGGCTGGTACGTGGGTGAGAATACAGTTGTTGCCGTTCTCCATCATGACAGGACGTCCGGCGATGGAACTTGGATATTCTTTCATGGCTGCATACTCACAAGTGGCATCTAGATATAGGGTGTCTTTCCCTATGATTGCAGCACAGATGGCGTGATTGTCCACCGCCAGTGATGGGGTAGAGTAGTCATAAGGAAGATCGTTTGTTCCTAACCAGACCATTCTGCTGTCAATGCCTTCACATCTTAACATGTTGCGAAGAAGATTGGCCATGCCTTTGCAATCGCCATATTTATTATCCAACACTTTGCTGGCTAGTTGAGGCTTGAAGCCTGCGATACCATTTTCAAAAGCTATGTAACGGATGTTTTTTTGCACCCATTGGTAAAGAGTGGAGACTTTCTCATAGTTGTTATTGCAGTGGGCAACAATCTTTTTTGTTTCCTTGCATATACTGTCGGTATTTTCAGCAATTTGTGACATTAGCTGATTGTACCATTGATATTGATCTTGTGCAGTAGGAAAAAGAGTCATGTTTTTACTGCTGGATAAGGCTGCAGATTTATAGACAAATAGCAGACTTGGGAATGTGTATAATGGAGGTTGTGTGTATTTCTCCTCTTTAAGAGGTTTCACGTTTTCCATTGTGTATGTGTAGGTGTTTTTTTTACTGTCTGGTTTTGTGGTTTTTGTCACCTTCCCATTGAAGTTGAACTCTTTGATTTCCATATCCAGCCAAGAAGGGACTTCCACTATGATGGTGTGTTTGCCGATAAATTCAGATTCTGCGAAAACAGCTTTTGCTAGATATAAAGCATTATTGTAGTTTTGATCATATTCGAAAGTGGCCTTTTCTCCAGCAGTTTTCAAATCGGTTTTGCAGTTGCATATGTTCATGCCATCAAAAAAGATGGCATCGTTATCTAAATTGGAAGAGAAGTAATAAGTGACACGCTCTCCCTTGATATTCGATAATTTAGAATCTTCTTCGTTGTAATAGATTTGAAATTCATGATTGGCTCCATATCGACGGTTCATGAATTTTGTTTTTACGGAACGAGTGGCGGAAACGCCTGATGAGTTCCGAGAGTAGGAGATGGTTTCTACTTTTTCCGTGATGATGATATCATCTTCTGGTTCGAGGAAACTTTCGTATTGCGCTAATGGGTTGTTCGCTGCATAAATAGAGGCTGGTATACCTAATGTGCCGAGAAGGAACAGCGATGTGATAAATTTTAATTTTTTCTTCATGGTGTATGTTTTTTTTACAAATATAGAAATTTAAAAAGCAAAAAAGGGAAAAACAATATTGATGATTGAAAATCTGATGCTTTTTTGAGACCCCTAAATTATTAAAACTGTATATGCAAAAAAAAAGAGACTCTGAATATTCAGAATCTCTTTGGATTGGTTGTCTCACGAGGATTCGAACCTCGACAGACAGTACCAAAAACTGTAGTGCTACCATTACACCATGAGACAATCCTAAATTGCTTTCTTTTCGAAAGCGATGCAAAGGTACTACCTTTTTTTGTTTAATCAAAATTTTACACAGTGTTTTTTCTTAAAAAAATTCTAAAAGAGAAGAATAAAGAAGAAAAAACTGTGATAGTATTTGATAATCAGAAGATTGTATTACTTGGCAATGATTAAGTAATAGTTCTTCTTGCCACGTTGAATCAAGATATACTTGTTGTTAAGTAAGTTTTCCGTGTTGATTACAACGTCAGCTTCAGTAAGTTTCTCCTTATTAATAGAGACACCTCCACCTTGAACAAGTTTGCGCATCTCTCCCTTAGAACTGAAAATGTTGGTATTAGTAGCCAACAGGTCGGATGCTTTGATTCCGTTTGACAAATCGTTTTTAGAGACTTCAAATTGAGGAACGCCTTCAAATACAGAAAGGAATGTTTCTTCGTCCAATTTTTTTAGAGAATCAGAAGTGGCGTTACCGAATAATATATTAGATGCTTCTACTGCTGCATCATAATCTTCCTGAGAATGTACCATGATAGTAATCTCTTTAGCCAATCTTTTTTGTAATGGGCGTAAGTGAGGAGCCTCTTTTTGTTCCTGAATAAGCGAGTTGATTTCGTCGTGAGGAAGACTTGTGAATATCTTAATGTATTTTTCAGCATCCTCATCAGAGACGTTCAACCAGAATTGATAGAATTTATAAGGAGAGGTGTATCGTCTGTCCAGCCAAACGTTACCCGACTCGGTTTTACCGAATTTCTTACCGTCAGCTTTGGTGATCAAAGGACAAGTTAGGGCATACGCTTCATTTCCGGAGATTTTACGAATCATTTCGGTTCCTGTTGTGATATTTCCCCATTGATCAGCACCACCAAGTTGAAGCTTACAATTTTTATGTTCGTTCAAATAAACGAAGTCGTATCCTTGAAGTAGTTGGTAAGAGAATTCAGTAAAGGACATTCCGTCAGCCCCATTTTCACCTGTGAAACGACGTTTGACAGAGTCTTTGGACATCATATAGTTGACGGTAATGAGTTTTCCGATGTTTCTGATGAAATCGAGGAAGGTGAAATCCTTCATCCAGTCATAGTTGTTGACTAGTTCAGCAGCGTTTTCTGCATTGCTGTTAAAATCAAGAAATTTTTCCAGTTGCTTTTTGATGCATTCTTGATTGTGTCGTAGTTTGGGTTCATCGATTAGTACACGTTCTTGAGATTTTCCAGAAGGATCTCCGATCATTCCTGTTGCCCCTCCGATTAATGCAATTGGTTTGTGTCCACTACGTTGAAAGTGACGAAGCATCATGACTCCGACGAGGTGACCTATATGAAGAGAATCAGCAGTAGGGTCTATACCCAAATAAGCAGAAGTCATCTCTTTCTTCAATTGTTCTTCAGTTCCGGGGGTCATGTCTTGAATCATGCCACGCCATTTCAGTTCTTCGACAAAATTCATATCTAATCTATTTTTTTTATTATTGATTCGTATTCTTTTGTTTCTGTCAGCACAGACAGCATAAATTTGCCTGCAAAGATAAAGAATCTTTCTGTCATTCTATTTTTATTCTTTACTTTTTATGATATTACTATTTTGAAATTTACAGAATTGCATTAACTTTGCAACCTGAAAATGAAAAGATAATTTTAAAGCAATTTAATATGATTAATGCACAAGACATTAAAAATGGAACCTGCATTCGTATGGATGGCAAGCTCTATTTTTGTATTGAATTCCTGCATGTAAAGCCAGGAAAGGGTAATACATTTATGCGTACAAAGTTGAAAAATGTTGTCAACGGACTCGTTGTTGAGAAACGTTTCAACATTGGTGAAAAATTGGAGGATGTTCGTGTAGAACGTCGTGAACACCAATATTTGTACAAAGAAGGTGAAAATTATATTTTCATGAATAATGAAACATTTGAACAAATTCCTATTGCTCATGATTTGATCACGGGTGTAGAATTCATGAAAGAAAGTGATATCGTAGAAGTTGTGTTCGATGCATCAACAGAATCTGTTTTGTTCGCTGAAATGCCAGTGAAGACTCCATTGAAGATTACTTATACAGAGCCAGGTTTGAAGGGCGATACAGCAACTAACACATTGAAGCCAGCTACAGTGGAGACAGGTGCAACAGTGCGTGTTCCATTGTTTATCAACGAGGGTGAAACAATCTTGGTTGATACTCGTGATGGCTCATATATTGAACGTGTGAAATAATTAAACCATATAGTTCAGATGAGGGAACATTGATTGTTCCCTCTTTTTTTCGTATGTCTTATATCTGGAAATATATTCAATATCTGTTCAAGTCGAAACACAGACGAGGATTTGGAATTCATTCTCCGTATGTATATTATCTGATGACGATGGTGATAGAGGATAAGCATCCTTACTATCGATTCAGTCAGGTAGAGGCTTTGCGTAAAATCTTAAAAAAATCATCCAAAAAATTGTTGATTAAAAGGGACGGAGTTGATGGGGAAGAGGAAGTGGTCCTTTCTACTATAGTTGAGAAGAGCACGTATTCACCGTCATACGATCAATTGTTGTTTCGTTTGTCAAAGTTTTTTCATCCGCAGACCATTGTTGAGTTTGGTTCGTCAGTTGGAATCAGTACACTTTATATGGCAACGCCGAATAGTCGGACGAAAGTTTATGCGGGCGAAAAGGGAAAGTCAGTGTCTGAGTTGTTGAAGATGAACCTGAGCAAGACGGGGGTAGAGAATGTTCAGGTGTATGAAGATTATAAAAAGCAACTTGCAAATGTGACAGAGGATGAGATAGGGTTGGTCTATTTTGGAAGGATGTGTATGCCTAACGAGATAGAAAAACTTTACGAAGAGGTGGAGAAGAAGTTGGTGACCACTTCGGTAGTGATTATTTCAGACATACATAAGGACAAAGAAAAAGAGATGGTGTGGAATAAAATAAGGGAGAGTGCAAAAGTAAGAGTGGATTTGGATCTTTTCTTTTATGGTATTCTGATTTATAATAAGGATTTGCAAAGAGAGACATACAATTTATATTATACACCTCCGTTATTTCTGTAAAAAAAATAATCGAAGGAGATGAAAAAAAGTTTTTAAAATAGTTGGTGGCAACGAAAAAAAATATATTTTTGCAATCCTCTACTGGGATGCAAATCAAGTAGTATAAAAGACAAAGTAAAAAATAAATTCTGATAGAAATGTATTGGACATTAGAATTAGCTTCGAAGTTAGAAGATGCACCATGGCCAGCATCAAAAGATGAGTTGATTGACTTTGCTGTAAGGTCTGGAGCACCATTGGAGGTGATTGAAAATCTCCAAGAGATGGAGGATGAAGGTGATATATATGAAAGCATAGAAGATATATGGCCTGATTATCCAAGTAAGGAAGATTTCTTTTTTAACGAAGAGGAATATTAGAAGTTATTAACAGGGTGTTGAAAAAAAATAAACAAAAAAATGTTTAAATTTCGGCTCTCTATTTGTAAATTATTGTAAAAAATTGTAATATTGTCGTTGATTTCAAATGTGACTAACGTGAGTGGTATGAAAAGAGGATGGAAGATCCTATTATTGATGAGTCTGTTCTTCGTAGAGGTATCAGCTCAGAAGAGTCCTCAATTTAGTCAATATGTAGAATATCAGTCGGCTATAAATCCAGCGGCGGTTGCAGTGGATGATATGATGAGTGTAGGGGGGATTTATCGTTTGCAGTGGATTGGATTTAAAGGAGCACCGAAAGATTTGTTATTTTCGATGGCCTATCCATTTAAGATAGGAGATACAAATCATGGTGTTGGATTGATTTTTTCGAGTGATGATATAGGTTTGTTTAAAAACCAAAGCGTTCTTTTACAATATTCGTACAAATTCAATCTTCCAACGGGAAGTTTGAGTTTAGGATTAAATGTAGGATTTATCAGTCAGACGGTGGATAAAGAGAGTGTTGATTTGACGGGAGGTGATGGCGAGTTGATGGAAGGAGATGAATATCACCAGACTTCTGATCCATTTATAGATGGATTTACGGCAGAAGGCTATAGTGATGTCGCTTTTGACGCTTCGTTTGGTTGTATGTATCGTACGGATGTTTCATTTGTGGGGTTATCGGTTCAGCATTTGACCGCATCGGCAATTGAATTGGGATCGGATAATTACCAGTTGTATATTCCACGTTCTTATCATTTATTCGGGGGGTATACGTTTGAAACACATAATCCGCAATGGACAGTTACTCCGGCTGCTTATATTAAGACAGATTTGTCAACATGGCAGGCAGAAGTGACAGGTTTATTGGAATATTCTAAAAGAGTGAGAGGTGGAATTTCTTATAGATTTGGAGATTCATTCGTGTTCCTTTTTGGAATTGATATTATTCAAGGTCTCCATTTGGGTTATTCTTATGATTTGCCTACTTCGAAAATGATAAGGTCGGGGGGAAGTCATGAAGTCTCTTTGCGTTATTGTTTCAAACCACAGTTTACTAAAAAAAATAAATATAAGAGTGAGAGAATTTTATAGAGTAAATAACAAAATGATAAAGATAATAAAGTAGTGTATATCATGAAAAAGCTGTTAATTATTTCATTAGTCGCCGTCCTTCTCGCTGGATGTAGTGGAGAAAATGGAGAATTGGTGGGAGTTTACAACAAGTCGTGGAAAGAGCCCGTTCCTTATGGAATGCTGTACATCAAGCGAGGTTCTTTCACTATGGGTCAAAATGACCAAGATGCCAACTGGGCTATGACATCCCAGTCTCGTACGGTTTCCGTAGATGCATTCTGGATGGATGAGACGGAGATTACTAATGGTGAGTACAAACAATTCGTTGAGTGGGTGAAGGATTCTGTTGCTCGTGAGAAGTTGTCAGAAGTGGATGAAACGTACAAGGTGTTCCAGGATAAGAATGGAAACGAATTGGAAAAACCATACTTGAACTATAAGAAGAAAATTCCTTGGACAAAACCAACAGAGGATCAAAAGATGGCTTTGGATAGTTTGTTCTATCAAGGTGATGATAAGATTGACTTTGCACCAGAGTTTAACTCAACTTTGTTGATGTATAAGTATGCTTGGGTAGATTACGTACAAGCTGCTAAGAAGGAAAACAAATTTGATCCGTTGTTAGGTCGTTACAATCGTAGCATTGCAGGATTGGGCAAAACAAAGGATAGTGCAGATGTGATGATTAAAAAGGATACTACTATCTATAACGAAAGAGGAGAAATCCAAAATGTCACAGTATATCGTGAGTTGAAAAAACGTTCTGACTTTGTATCACAAAAACGTGTAAATATTTATCCTGATACATTGTGTTGGATTCGTGACTATACGTATGCATACAACGAGCCATATATGAAGTTGTATTTCTCTCACCCAGGTTATGGTGAATATCCTGTTGTTGGTGTATCTTGGGAACAGGCTCAGGCATTCTGCCATTGGAGATCTTATTTGTTCAACTCTTATCAAGTATCTCATAAGGGCGTTCGTGTTCAAGATTATCGTCTTCCAACAGAAGCTGAGTGGGAATATGCTGCTCGCGGTGGAAAAGATTTGTCTATGTATCCTTGGGGAGGTAACTATATCCGTACAGCTAAGGGTTGTTTCTTGGCTAACTTCAAGCCACAACGTGGTAACTACACAGATGATGGTTATTTGATTTCTTCTAAGGTAGCTGCATATCCACCAAATGATTTCGGATTGTATGATATGGCAGGAAACGTTGCAGAGTGGACTTCTTCTGCATACCATGAATCAAACTATTCATTTGTTCACGATTTGAACCCAAGTTATGAATACAATGCTAAGAGTTCTGATAAGGATGTGATGAGAAGAAAAGTAATCCGTGGTGGTTCATGGAAAGATGTTGGAATCTTCTTGCAGTGTGGTGTTCGTACATACGAATATCAAAATGAGAACAGATCATTCTTAGGATTCAGATGTGTTCGTACATACATTGGTGAATAATCAAAATTATAAGGAAACAAAAATTACAAATATTATTAACTTTTAATTCGTAAAAAAATGGGATTCTCAGAATTACAAAAGTCACCAGGCTACTCTAAGTTCACTGGTTTGGCTTACGGTTTGGGTGCATCAGTCGTAATTATTGGTGCGTTGTTTAAAATTATGCACTGGCCAGGTGCAGGTATTGTGTTGACAGCTGGAATGATGACTGAAGCATTCCTGTTCGCATTATCAGCATTCGATCCTCCTCACAAAGAGTGGAAGTGGAACTTGGTTTATCCAGAGTTAGAAGCAGGCGATGAAGAATCTTCATCAAAGAAAAAAGGTAAGAAAGGTGAAGAAGAAGATAACACTCTTCCTCAAATCCAGAATATCAAGAAATTGGTAGACGAGCAAATGACTAGCTTGGTTGGTGGTGTTCAAAAATTGAACGAAACTGCTGGACAGTTGAACAACTTATCATCTGCAGCTGCTGTTTCTGAAGATTATACTAAGAATTTGGCAATGGCATCTTCTGCCGCTGGTGCTTTCGCAGCATCTCAAAAGAATTTGAAAGATTCTTCTGATTCTTTGGTTTCTTCTTACCAAAGTATTGCATCTAGCATCGGTTCTGCTTCTCAAGGTTCTAAGAACTTCGCAGAGCAAATTGATGGTATCAATAAAAACATTTCTACAATTAACTCAGTATTCGAACTTCAAGTTAAGTCTGTTAACGAACAAAATGAGGCTATGAAAACTTTGGCTTCTGCTGTTAAGACTATTGAAGCTTCTTTGAATGGTTCTGCTGCTGAAGCTGAGGAGTACAAGAAACAAGTTGGTATCTTGGCATCTCAATTGAAGAGCTTGAATTCAGTTTACGGAAATATGCTTAACGCTATGACCCTTAGAAACTAATTTAGAGAGTTAATTGTTTTAAGTGTTTAATTAATTTATAAAATAGTTTACTATGGGTGGAGCTAAGAATTGTCCGGAGACCCCGAGACAGAAGATGATATCTATGATGTACTTGGTGCTTACCGCAATGCTTGCATTGAATGTGTCAGCCCAAATCTTGAATGGATATTCCCTGGTGGACAAGTCTATGCGTACTAACACTGGGATTAATGATGGTAAGGTAGAAAACTACAAGAGCCAATTCAATGCGCTACTTCACTCAGATTCTATTAAGGCTAATAGAATGAAGGCTAAAGTAGATAGCGTTATCTCTGAGTCTGATGCTCTTTGTGATTATATCGATGAATTGAAACTTAACATCATCAGAAAGGTTACTCAAGATCCTAATGCTAATTTAGAAGCAGTTGATGAAGAAGGATTCAATGCCGGAGATTTGAACATCGTTCACCAAGTTGGTTTGGTTGAAAAGGTAGAGGGCGGTAAGACGAATGGTCAAGTTCTTAAGGAACATGTAGAAAGATATCGTGAGTTCTTGAAGAATATTGATACAACTAAGACTGCTTCTATTGAGAACAACTTCAGTACTGCTGACGTTGAACCATTGGAAAAAGGTGGTCCTAAGACTCCTTGGGAGTATTCAGTATTCGCAGAGATGCCTTGTATCGCTACTTTGACAGTATTGGATAAGATTAAGAATGATGTTAAGGTGAACCAAGCTGAGGCATTGGCTTACTTGATCGGTGCAATGGATGCTGATGCGTTTATCGTTAACAAAATCCAAGCTCTTGCAATTCCTAAGTCAAGTTACGTTATGAAAGGTAGCAAGTATTCTGCTGAGATCATTTTGGCTGCAACAGACTCAACTAAGAAACCAGTTATTTATGTTGGCGAAAAAGTTTTACAAAACGGCAACGTTTATGAGGTTCCTTGTGGTAGTGTTGGTCCTCAAAAGTACAAAGGTAGAATGGAGCTTACAAGAAAGAACGGAAAGGTTGAAACTTATAACTTCGAATCTGAGTATATTGTAGGTGAGCCTACTGCAACTGTATCAGCAGACTTGATGAATGTGTTATATGCTGGATTTGACAACCCTGTCAGCGTATCTGTTCCAGGTGTTGCAGCATCACAAATCAGTATTAGTGCTTCTAACTGTAAATCTCAAACGAAGACTGCAAAAGGTTGGATTATCAAACCAGCTACTGTAGGTACTCCATGTAAGATTTCTGTTAGTGCAAATATTGATGGAAGATCTCAAGCTATTGCTACAAAAGAGTTCCGTGTTAAGAAATTGCCAGATCCATTGGCAATGTTGGAAGTAAACGGAGCAAATGGTGGTAAGGAATTGTTCAAAGGTGGTAAAGCTATCAATAAGAGCCAATTGATTACTGCTAGACGTGTTGTTGCAAAGTTGGATGATGCTGACTTGGATGTTAAGTACAAAGTGCTAGAGTTTACTTTAAGTTATTTCGATTCAATGGGTAACACATTGTTGGAAAAGGCAAGTGGTGACCAGTTGACTGACCGTCAGTTGAAGGTATTTAAGGATATGACAAAAGCAAAGACTGTTTATATCACAAATACTCAAGCAATTGGACAGGATAACTTGAGACGTACTTTGCCTCCTGTTGAAATCAAGATTAAGTGATTTATTGCGTGATTGATTTAAATAAAGTTTAAAGTTATGAGTAAGTTTTTTAGATTTTTGTTTGTTGGAGTTGCATCTTTAGCTGTTAATTCAGTATTTGCTCAAACAGAAGATGATGCTTTCTTTGATGATTTAGGTGATGTTTCTACGGAAGTGTCTTCTAATATGCCAACAAGCGGTCCAAAAGATGGTCTGGAGCCAATTGAAATGCTTAATCCTCGTGCGGATGATATTTTCTGGCAAAAGGTTGTTTATAGGACTATCGATTTGCGTGAGAAAATGAATTATCCTTTGTATTATCCTGAAGAAGCTCAAGACGGCAGACAAAGTTTCTTTACTCTGATCTTTAGACTTGTTCAGGAAGGCAAGATCAATGTGTATGAATATCTTGATACAAGAGAAATCTTTACAGATGAGCATATTGTTCCTTTTAAGGATCTTATCGACAAGTTTGAGGTGATTCATACCATTAAGGCTGATTCATTAACTAATGATTCTGTAATTGTTGTTGATGAAAGTGATGTCCCTAATCGTGATATCGTTAAATACTATGTAAAAGAAGTATGGTATTTTGATAAGATTACATCTACATTCAATGCTAGAATCATTGCATTCTGCCCAATCATGGTGAAAGAAACAGATTTGGGTATTCAGAAGTTCCCATTGTTCTGGGTCCCATTTGAAAAATTAAGACCTTTCTTGTCTCAAACTGAGGTTTTGATTACGGATAAGAATAATGGTGCAAGACCTTCTTATGATGATATCTTTATTAAGAGACGTTTCTCTAGCTACATCTACAAAGAGTCTAATATATACAACAGAAACTTGTTGGAGTATAATATGACTTCTGAGGATGTTAGAAAAGAACAACAAAAAGTTAAGGTGTTGCTTTCAAACTTCGAAAACGATTTGTGGGAATATTAATTTTCTCTATAATCTGATAAAAAGGGGAACTTCTTTAAGTTCCCCTTTTTGTTTTCTTTTTTTCAAAAAACTGAGGTTTAACCGCCTTCCTTCTGCTATTGTGATAGTGAAGAAATAAATAGATAAATTCTTTACTAAAAAAATGGGGTATAGGTTATTTGCCTTTTCTTATTGTCTTTTCTATAAAAATCTCTAACTTTGCAAAAAAATCGTTCTAATGGAATACAATTTTGTTGAAATTGAAAAGAAATGGCGCCAGTATTGGCAGTCAAATAAGGTGTATCAAGTAGAGGTTGATAAAAATAAACCTAAATACTATGTGCTGGATATGTTCCCATATCCTTCTGGTGCAGGTCTTCATGTAGGACACCCTCTTGGTTATATCGCTTCTGATATTTATAGTAGATATAAGAGACTCTGTGGATTCAACGTGTTGCATCCTATGGGGTATGATTCTTATGGCTTACCTGCTGAGCAATATGCTATCCAAACAGGTCAACATCCTGCTATAACAACCGAAAATAACATTAATCATTATCGGGAACAATTAGATAAAATCGGTTTTTGCTTCGACTGGAATCGTGAGGTGCGTACGTGTGATCCTTCTTTCTATAAGTGGACACAGTGGGCATTCATCCAAATGTATAATTCGTATTATGACAATAAAGATCAAAAGGCAAAACCTATTTCAGATTTGATTGAGCAGTTTAAATGCAGTGGATCGTTGAATATTGATGTTGCATGCTCAGAAGAAAAAGAGTTCAGTGCTGATGAATGGAATGCAATGGATGAAAAAGGACAACAAGAGCTATTGATGAATTATAGAATAGCTTATTTGTCTGATACGAAAGTGAATTTCTGTCCTGAGTTGGGATGTGTCTTAGCTAATGATGAAATCAGTGAAGGATTGTCTGTTCGTGGTGGCTATCCTGTAGAGCAGCGTGTCATGAGACAATGGAGCCTTAGAGTATCAGCTTATGCACAACGTCTTTTAGATGGCTTGGATAAGATTGATTGGACTGATTCATTGAAAGAAACACAACGTAACTGGATTGGACGAAGTGAAGGTACAGAGTTGAATTTCAAGATTAAAAATTCAGACGAATGCTTCACAATCTTTACGACTCGTGTAGATACTATATATGGTGTTACATTTATGGTGTTGGCACCAGAATCTGATTATGTGAAGAAAGTTGTCACTGCGGAATGTAAAGAAGCCGTAGATAACTATTTAGATATGGTGAAACGCAGAACGGAGAGAGAGCGTATAGCAGACAGAAATGTGACGGGTGTCTTTTCGGGTGCGTATGCGATTAATCCAATCACAGGGGATGAGATTCCTGTTTGGATTAGTGACTATGTTCTTTCTGGTTATGGTACAGGTGCTATTATGGCTGTGCCTGCGCATGACTCTCGAGACTATGCCTTCGCGAAAAAGTTTAATTTGCCGATAATTCCTTTGATTGAAGGTTGTGATGTGAGTGAAAATAGCTTTGATGCAAAGGAAGGTGTCATGGTAAATTCCGGATTCTTGACAGGTCTGACGGTTAAGGAAGCTATAAAGAAAGCAAAAGAATATGTAAAGGAACATAAACTGGGAAGAATAAAGGTGAACTATAGATTGCGTGATGCTATATTCAGCCGTCAACGTTATTGGGGTGAGCCATTCCCAATATATTATAAAGATGGCATTCCTTATCCTATCTCAGAAGATCAGCTTCCTTTGGAGTTGCCTGACGTGAAGGATTTCAAACCTACAGAAAAGGGAGAGCCTCCATTAGGTCATGCCGAGAATTGGCATACAGCAGAGGGGTATCCATATGAATTAAATACAATGCCAGGATTTGCAGGTTCGTCTGCATATTATTTACGTTATATGGATCCACATAATGCAAATGCATTGGTTGGTAAAGAAGAAAACGAATATTGGCAGAATGTAGATTTATACCTTGGAGGATCGGAGCATGCTACCGGACATTTGATATATAGTCGTTTCTGGAATAAGTTCTTGTTTGATTTGGGTTATGTGGTGAAGGATGAACCATTCCAAAAGTTGATTAATCAGGGAATGATTCAGGGACGTTCTAACTTTGTCTATCGAATCAAGGGAACGAACACGTTTGTTTCTTTAGGATTGAAGGATCAGTATGAGACGACACCTATTCATGTGGATGTTAATATTGTCAGCAATGACATCTTGGATATAGAAGCATTTAAGAAGTGGAAGCCAGAATACCATACGGCAGAGTTTGTGTTGGAAGGCGGAAAATATGTATGTGGATGGGCAGTAGAAAAAATGTCCAAGAGTATGTTCAATGTGGTAAATCCTGACGATATTGTAAATAATTATGGAGCGGATACATTGCGTTTGTATGAGATGTTCTTAGGACCTATCGAGCAATCCAAACCATGGGATACCAATGGAATAGATGGTGTACATCGTTTCTTGAAGAAGTTCTGGGGATTGTTCTTTGAGGGTGACACTTTTGCGGTTGTTGATCGTGAAGCAACGAAGGAAGAACTGAAGTCACTTCATAAATTGATAAAAAAGGTTACCTATGACATAGAGCATTTCTCATATAACACGTCTGTTGCTGCATTTATGATATGTGCAGGAGAATTGGCATCGTTGAAGTGTCGTACGAAGTCAATTTTGGAACAGTATGTGATTTTGTTGGCTCCATTTGCACCTCATATTGCAGAAGAATTATATCACAGAATGGGGTATGAAACATCTGTGTGTGATGCTAAGTGGCCACAATATGACGAGTCATATTTAAAGGAAAGTTCTGTTAAATATCCAGTGTCATTTAATGGAAAGGTTCGATTCTTCTTGGAGTTGCCAACAGATATGTCAAAAGAGGAAGTTGAGAAGACGGCTCTTAGCGATGCACAAACAGCCAAATATATGGATGGGAAAGCACCGAAGAAGATTATCGTTGTTCCAGGAAAAATCGTGAACATTGTTTTCTAAAAGATAATTTTTGAGAATTGTTTTTTGGAGGATAAGAAAATAAAATGTAATTTTGCATCGTTTTTGCGCAATCTCTTATAAAACATGGGTGTTTGTAATATTGCGTTAATGTTAAATATAATAAGAAACAAAGATGGATTTAATTAAAGTTGCAGAACAAGCATTTGCTTGTGGCAAGGAACTTCCAAAGTTCAAGAGCGGAGACACTGTTACAGTGGCATATAAGATTGTCGAGGGTAACAAGGAAAGAATTCAGCAATTCCGTGGTGATGTAATTCGCATCAGTGGTCATGAGGAGAAAAAACGTTTCACTGTTAGAAAGATGTCTGGTGGTGTAGGTGTTGAAAGAATTTTCCCTATGGATTCTCCATTTATTGAGTCAGTTACTGTGAATAAGATTGGTAAAGTTCGTAGAGCAAAATTGTATTATCTACGTGAGCTTACTGGTAAGAAAGCAAGAATCAGAGAAAAGAAGTTTTAATATATTTCTTATAAAAAAGGGAGGCGTAAGTCTCCCTTTTTTTGTTGGATTCATCTGTGAGGAACGTAATTTTTTATATATTTGTACGTTCTTAAGTTAAACGTTAAAATGGAATATATGAAAATTTCAATATTGGCTATAATGGCCTCTCTTTTAATGACGAATCTTTGTATGGCAAAACAGGAGGATCCTGTTGTGATGAGAATTGCAAATGAGGATATCTATAAATCAGAGTTTGAATATATATACAATAAAAATAATTCGGTATCAACATCGGATAAAAAAACCATTGATGAGTATGTAGAACTTTTCATCAATTATAAATTGAAGGTTGCCGAGGCGAAGTCTTTAGGATTTATGGGACAGCCTTCGTATATGTCTGAGTATCAGAAATATGAGAATCAGTTAATTGCTCCTTATGTAAGAGAAAAAGAGACTGAAAAAGAGTTGATTCATGAGGCTTTTGAACGAAAGAAAAGATCTGTTTTGACCAGTCATATATTAGTAAAAATAGAGAATTGGTCAGATACGTTGACGCCATATCTGAAAATAAATGATATATACAATAAGTTGAAAGAGGGGGCTGATTTCAGTGAATTGGCACAGAAATATTCTGATTGCCCATCTTCTAAGAGAGGTGGTAGTTTAGGATATGTAAACGTGTTTGATATGGTTTATGAGTTTGAAAATGTTGTTTATACAACGCCGATTGGAACATATTCAAAACCATTTAGAACTGAATTTGGGTATCATATAGTAAAGACGTTTGCTGACAAGGTTAATCCAAGAGATTGGAAGTTCTCTCATATTCTAATTGCAGGAGAGATGGATAAGAATATGCAAAGTTTGACAGATTCTTTGATGGGCTTGATAAAGAAAGGGGAAAATTATGAGAATTTGGCAAAGAAATATTCGTATGATAAAAAATCGTCTGTGAAAGGCGGCGATTTAGGATATTTGTCGCAAGGATCATTCCCTGAACAGATTGTTTCTCAGGTTAAGAGTATGGAGAAGGTTGGTGATGTGTCTTTGTGTATGACAGCATTCGGCGTTCATATATTAAAACTGACTGAGTTGGTTCCTTATGTTGATGAGGAAGATTTTTATAAGGAAAATAAGGGTAGATTTAATAGAGGAGGAAGAGATAAGCAGATTGGAGAAGCTTTCTTTGCCAAGTTAAGGAATAAATATAATGTGAATGTATATGAAGAAAACCTTGGTATATTTGATTCTATTATGAATACAAGTAAAGAATTGGACAGGGTGAAATTTTTCCATAATGTTGATGCTCCATTATATACTTTTAATGGGAATGTTTATTCTCAGGAGGCGTTCATTTCATATTTCAGAAAAGCGTTAGCTAGTTATGAGTATTCTATAAATCATAACAAGATAAATCTTGCCAATTTGAAGAAAGACCAGACACCGAAGAATGAGTTTGTTAAGAAAACTTTTAATGAGTATCTTAATAATGTGATGTTTGAAGTGGAAAAAGAAAATATCAAGAAAGAAAATGTAGATTTAAGGAATTTGTTGAAGGAATACAGTGACGGATTGTTGCTTTTTGAAATCAGTAATGAGTATGTGTGGGAGAAGGCTGCTTCTGATACGTTAGGTTTAAGAAAGTATTATGAGGAAAACTCGTCAAAATATCAATGGGAACTTCCTCATTACAGGGGTATCATTGTATATTGTAAAAAAGAAGAGGATTATAAAAAGATTGAGAATATTTTGAAGTCAAATACGGAAGAACAAGCGGAAAAAATTATAAGGGAGCAGTTCAATACATCGCGTAAAGGTGATGTTCGTATAGAAAAAGGATTGTACTCGCAGGGTGTTAAAGATGCATTGGATGATAAAGTTTTTCATATTATAAAGTATAATGATAAAACTTATCCATACGTTTCTGTACGTGGAAAGGTTGTGAAAGCTCCTCAATGTTATCAGGATGTGAAGGGACCTGTTACGGCTGATTATCAGAATTATTTGGAGAGCGAATGGGTGAAGTCATTACGTTCGAAATATACGTATAAGGTTTATGGTGATGTAATAAAAAAGATTAAATAATGGTTGGAGTCAATCGTCTTGCAATAGGATTATTAACAGCATTTTTCCTTAATTCGTGTTCTTTTGATTTAAGCTTTCTGAAAAGGAAATCAGAGGATATTGTTGCGGAGGTTGGAGAGGAAAAATTGTACTATGATGATTTGTCGCGTAATCTTAACTTTAAAGATTTGAGTGAAGGAGATAGCTTGTTATTGGTTGATGCCTATATCAAGAACTGGATTTCTGAAAAGGTTTTGTATAATAAAGCAAGATCAGAGATTAGTGACATGTCTGAGATCGATTCTTTGGTGGAGAATTACAGACGATCATTGGTGATATATGAGTATGAACTTGCGCTAGTGAATGATCATCTGACCAATCAGATGAATGAATCGCAGTTCCGTGTATTCTACAAGGAAAACTCTCCGCTCTTTGTCTTAACCGAACCTTTGGTACAAGGTATGTTGTTGGTTGCCTATTCTGATGTGCCAGATTTACAAGTTCTGGAATCTTTAATGATGAGTCCGACAGAGGATAATTTAGATTTGATTTCTTCGGTAAGCATTAAAAACGCAGCTAAGTTCGACTATTTTAGTGATAAATGGATGCCTTTATCAGAAGTACAGAAAAATTCACCGTTGCCAATAAAGGAAAAAGACTTACAGAACAATCATCTTGTGGTAAATTCAGATTCTATGTACACCGTGTTCTTGTATGTTCAGGAGTATAAGGCTTCGGGTGATCTGCAACCTTTTGAATATGCGCAGAAACGTATTCGCTCTATTTTGACAGAGCAAAATAAAAATGAATTCTTACGTACCTATCATAAAAATTTATACGAAACTGCGATTCAGAAAGGTGAGGCAAAACGTTATAAATAATGTGATAGAATAAAATAAAAATTATGAATAGAAGATATTTCGGTCTGTTTATTTTATGGTTACTTGCATCTGCTGGATTTTCTCAGAATAACATTATAGATGAGGTGGCATGGATAGTTGGTGATGAAGCGATATTAAAGTCTGATGTAGAGGATTATCGTCAGAAGTTGCGTTATGAAGGTACAGTCTTAGAAGGTGATCCTTATTGTGTAATCCCAGAGCAGATTGCCTTGCAGAAGCTTTATTTGGATCAGGCAAAAATCGATAGTATTTATGCGGATGAGAAATCGGTTAATGATCAGGTTGAAATGCGTATCAACTATCTTATTGGACAGATTGGTTCGAAGGAAAAGTTGGAAGAGTATTTCGGACAGAAGATTTCTGATCTAAGAGAGGATCTTAGAGAAATGGTTTCAAATCAACAGATTATTCAACAGATGCAACGTAAGTTGGTGAGCAATGTGAAAATCACACCTTCTGAGGTGGCTTCTTTTTATAAGTCTATTCCTTCTGATAGTATTCCAATGGTTCCGGCTCAGGTTGAAGTTCAGATCATTACGGTAGAACCTACGGTAAGTAAGGAGGCCATAGATGAGGTGAAAGCTAAGTTAAGAGATTTTCAAAAGCGTGTGGATGAGGGCCAGTCTGAATTTTCTACGTTGGCGATACTTTATTCTGAGGATACAGAGTCTGCCAAGCATGGAGGTGAGCTCGGTTATATGGGAAAGGGTCAGTTAGTGCCTGAGTTCGCAAATGTAGCATTCTCATTAACGGATGTTAAGAGAGTATCTAAGATTGTTGAATCTGAGTTTGGTTATCATATTATTCAGTTGATAGATAAGCAAGGTGACAGAATAAACTGTAGACATATTTTGCTGAAACCTAAGGTTTCTCTCATTGAAAAAAATGCAGCGAAGGAACGATTGGATAGCGTATTGTTATCCGTTAATAATAAGGAAATAACATTTGAAAAGGCTGTTCCGTTATATTCTATGGATAAGGCCACAAAGAATAGCGAGGGATTGATGACTAATTCTAAAACAGGTTCGTCGAAGTTCCAAATGCAGGAGTTGCCTTCTGAAGTGGCAAAGGCTATTTATAATCTGAATGCAGGAGAGGTTTCTGGTGTGTTCTCAATGGTAGATGCGAAAGGCAAAGAGGTATATGCTATTGCGAAAGTGAAGAGCATACAGAAAGCACACAAAGCAACGGTTGAGTCTGATTACATGATAATAAAAGGAGCTTATCAACTTAAGAAAAACCAGGAGATCTTAGAAAATTGGATTCATGAGAAACAGAAGGAGATATATGTTAAGATTGACGAAAAGTGGCGGAGCTGTTCGTTTAAATATCCTGGTTGGATAAAATAATCGAGTATGAAATTTCGTCAGATACTATTGTTCGTTATGTTTTGGTTTTCTTTTTGCATTTATGCGGAAAAGAAAACCAACGTTATGCTTGAACAATGTGATGAGTTGACGTTCGATAAGCAAGGCGGACGTGACTATCAGGTGTTGAGAGGCAATGTCCGATTCCGTCATGATGATGTCGTGATGTATTGTGACAGTGCCTATTTTTATGATGGGAAAAATTCATTTGATGCGTTTGGTAATGTTCGGGTGTTCCAGAATACGGAGACCTCTTTGTTCTCTGATAGTATGTTTTATGATGGAAATACCACGTTGATGCGTGTCCGTGGAAATGTAGAACTACGTTCGGGCACCTCTTCTTTGAAGACCCGATATTTGGATTACTACAGAGATAAAAACTATGGATATTACTATGGGGGTGGAGAAGTGTATGATTCTAATTATCATCTGACCTCTTATCAGGGATATTATTATAATGATTCAAAATCATACTTGTTTAAGGATACTGTACGATTGTATCATCCTGATTATACGATTCATGCAGATTCTCTTCGTTATAATCAAAACACAAGTAAGGCTATGTTGATTGGTCCTTCTTCTATCTATGGAAAAGATTATACTGTATATACGACCCGAGGTTGGACTTACACAAACTCTGATGTGGGAAGGTTATATAATCATTCAGTTGTATTGTATAAAAAAGGTCGCCGGTTGACAGCCGACTCCATCGCTTTTGATTCAAAAAATGGACGAGTAAAAGCCTATCAGGATGCAGAGGTGCAAGATTCGACTCAAAAAATGATTGTCAGAGGCGAATATATGGAATGTGACAGAACCTCTCCTGCGTATATAAAAGTGCTGGGTAATCCGTATGTGATTGATTATTCGGACAAAGATTCTTTGTTTTTAAGGGCCGACACGCTACATTATCTGGAGATAGACTCTCTTCATGAGGAGCTTAGGGCCTATCATCATGTTCGTTTCTATCGAACAGACTTGCAGGGGAAGTGTGATTCATTAGTCTATTTCACGAAAGATTCGATGGCCGTAATGTACGATGATCCTATATTATGGTCGGAAGGAAATCAGTTGACAGGGAATGGTACGATTGAGATTTATATTAAAGATCAAAAGCCAGAGAAAATACATATACCGGTTAAAGCATTTATTGTCTCTGATGAAAAGTATGATCTCTATAATCAGTTGTCAGGGAAAGAGGCCTTCGCCTATATCGAACATAATAAATTACGGAGGATTGATTTGATCGGTGATGCCAACTCTTTATATTATTCTAAGGATGAAAGGGGAGCGTTGATTGGATTAAACAAAGCGGTGGGTCCTGAGATGTCTATTTATACGAAGAACAATAAGTTAGATAAAATTATAATGACTCCTGAATCTGAGGGGATAATGTATCCGCCTAATAAGATTCCAGATGAAGAGCGATTCCTTAAGAATTTCTCATGGAGGGAGGAGGAACGACCAAAGAGTAAAGAGGATATATTTAAAAAGTAGTTTAGGTGAAATTGATATGCGAGCAAAAGTATCATATATACTAGTATTGATGATATGTGCGGTTTTTCAAGTAACTGCGCGGTCATATCAATTGAGGGGACATGTTTATGATGCGAATGGAGAACCGCTGCCATATGTAAATATTTATATTGAGAAATTAAATCAGGGTACTATCACGGATGTGAAAGGTGCTTTTTCCTATACTTGTACATTGACCAATGAAGATACGCTAAGAGTCAAGTTTTCTTTTGTGGGATTTGAAGAGGTGATTAAACGAGTGATTGTCTCGGATGATTCTCCTCTGACTGTTTACATGAAAGAGGCTTCGAAAGAGCTGGAGCAGGTTGAACTCGGTGTGTATAGGAAGCAGGAGAGTTCTGTCGAGTTGTTGGATATTGGTAAGGTGAATGTGATACCAAGTGCGGCAGGAGGTGGAATAGAATCGTTGATTTCCACCCAGGCAGGTGTCTCCATGAATAATGAATTGAGTTCCCAATACTCTGTTCGTGGTGGAAATTATGATGAGAACAGTGTTTATGTAAATTCGATAGAAGTTTATAGACCGATGTTGATTCGCTCGGGAGAGCAGGAAGGACTCTCTTTCGTCAATCCAGATATGGTGGAGCAGGTTTCGTTTTCATCAGGTTGTTTTAGTGTTGAATATGGAGATAAGATGTCTTCTGTGTTGGATATCCGATATAAGAAACCCTCTCATTTTGAAGGATCTGCATCTGTGAGTTTGTTGGGGGCCTCTGCTTATATAGGGAATTCCAATAAGTCATTTTCTCAGATGCATGGTGTTCGATATAAAACATCATCTTATATGCTAGGATCGTTGCAGACGGATGCGGAATACGATCCTAATTTTCTTGATTATCAGACATATTTAACATACGATTTCTCCGATCGGTGGAAACTCTCTTTTTTAGGTAATATTTCACGAAATGATTATCGATTCCGTCCTGTCAGTAGGAAGACATCCTTTGGTACACTTAATGAAATGAAGGAATTTGTGGTGAACTTTAAGGGACAGGAGAAGGATTTGTTTTTAACGTATTTTGGTTCGTTATCGCTTTCATTCCAACCGAATAAAAAGACGTCGATAGAGGTGATTACTTCCGATTTTCACACGTCTGAGCGTGTCACTTACGACATTAATGGTTCCTATTGGTTGACCGATGCGATGGGGGATAAATCTGTGTTTGTGGATACGGCAAAAGGAAGAGGGAACTATCATGAACATGCCCGTAATAATTTGGAAGCTACAGTGGCGAATGTCTCAGTGTTGGGAACTCATAAATTAGCATTTAATCAAATAAAATGGGGTGTCACATATCAGCGAAATATTGTGAATGACAAGACGAATGAGTGGGAGGCGAGAGACTCTGCTGGTTATTCCATGCCATATAATGAAGATCGAATGTCATTGTATGATAATCTGACGGCTGATCAAACGATGAAAGCCAATCGCTTCTCAGCGTATATACAGGACACATACACACGAAATCATCTAAAAGGGAAGATTACGTTGGTAGGGGGTGTCCGTCTTTCTTATTATGATTTCAATGAAGAGTTTTTAGCTAGTCCAAGATTCTCATTTGCCTTCTTCCCTAATAAATACCCTAATTGGGGAATACGATTGGCTACAGGTATTTATTATCAGTCGATCTTTTATAAGGAGGTCAAACGAGAAGTGTGTGATATGGAAGGAAATAGTACAATCGAGCTAAATCATGAGGTTAAGTCTCCACGATCATATCAGCTTTTATTGGCGTCTGATTACTATTTCAAGGTAAGAGGTAAACCATTCAAATTCTCTTCTGAGATCTATGGAAAATACATCGATCGAATCATTTCATATACGGTGGATAACACACAGATCATCTATTCAGGTGTTAACGATGCGAATGGATTTGCCACAGGAGCAGATATGAAGCTGTTTGGAGAGTTTGTCCCAGGGACAGATTCGTGGCTCTCGTTGTCTTTGATGCGTACGATGGAGAATATCTATGGGGATGGGATAGGATATGTATATCGTCCGACAGATCAATTCTATAATGCTTCATTTTTCTTCCAGGATTATTTTCCTGGCTATGAAAAGTTGAAGTTTAATATAAAGTTCATTTGGGCACAAGGTATGCCTTGTAGTCCTCCCGATATCCCAGAATTGAGGTCAGCTTTCCGCTTAGGAAATTATCGAAGATTGGATATCGGAGCCGCTTTCCAGTTGGTTAAAGGCAAAGATAAAGTGATGGATCGAAAGTTTTTTTCTTGGATGAGGCAATTTTCTTTAAATTTGGATGTGTTTAATGTATTAGACATTCGCAATGAAAATTCATGTTATTGGGTGAAGGATTTCTCTGGAAATCAAAATTCAGTGCCTAACTATCTAACAGGAAGAAGATTTAATTTTAAAATACAGGTAGATTTCTAAATAAATTGAAGTGTTATGGTAGAGTCGAATTCAAAAAAGTATTTGTTCTCATTGTCCACGTTGACTACGTTATTTTTCATGTGGGGTTTCATTACATGTCTGAATGACATTCTAATCCCTTATTTGAAAGATGTATTTGCATTGAATCATTTTCAATCCAATTTGGTCGTTATGGCATTCTTTGTTGCCTATTTTGTGATCTCATTTTTGTATTTCGTTGTTTCTGCGTTGGTGGGCGATCCTATATTGAAGATAGGGTATAAGAATACGATTGTGTTGGGGTTGATTATATCGGCGATAGCCTGTTTCTTGTTCTTTATTGAAGCAAGTTCAGACAATCCGACCTTTGGCTTTTTCCTTTTCACTTTGTTCCTGTTGGGTACAGGATTTACGTTCCTGCAGATAGCTGCTAATCCGTTGGTGTCGGTGTTAGGTTCGCAAGAGTCGGCTTCAAGTCGATTGAATCTTTCTCAGGCATTCAATTCATTGGGAACGACCTTGGCTCCAATTATTGGTGGATATGTGATTTTTAATTTGATGGGCGGATCGTCTGATACGTTAGATGGACCATCTGCGGTGCAGATCCCTTATTTGTTTCTTGCAAGTGTCTTGTTGATATTAGCGGGTGTGATCTTTTTTACGGATATCCCGAATGTGATGCCCGAAGCGGAATCTTCTGTTGTGAGTCGAGTTGGAGCGTTGAAGTATCCGCATCTGGTATTTGGTATGATTGCTATCTTCTTCTACGTAGGAGCAGAGGTCTCTATCGGTAGTAATTTAGTTAGTTTCATGAAGGAGAACCATGGATTTGAAGATCAGATGGCGAGTGCCTTCCTATCTTTTTATTGGGGTGGTGCCATGATTGGACGATTCACGGGGTCTATATCTATGAGTCAGCTGCCATCCTCGAAGAAGTATTTTTATATGGCATTAGCTTCTTTAGGTTCATTGTGTATGATCTTCTTCGCATTCTCTACTTCCATGAAGTTAACTGCGGCAGATATGTATCAGTTCTTTATCAGTAAACACATTTATATCTTCATCATTTCGTTGTTGTTGAATTATTTATTGTTTGTGTTTGCGAAGTCCAAGCCATCGTTTACACTTGGGTTGTTTGCGATTGCGAATATAGTATTACTGTCCGTTATGTTGATGACAACAGGTACTTTGTCGTTATGGGCTATCCTTTCGGTTGGATTATTTAACTCGATTATGTTCTCTAATATATTCACTTTGGCAATTAAAGGGTTGGGACAATACACATCTCAGGGTTCTTCTTTGTTGGTGATGATGATTTTAGGAGGTGCCATGATTCCACCTTTACAGGGAATGTTGACGGATGAATTGACGAATCCACATTTTGCCTTCTGTGTGCCAATGGTTTGTTATTGTTATCTAGTGTGGTATGGATTTTTTGGATATAAAAGTAAATAAGTAGATTCAGAATACATCATAAAAAAGTTCTTATACAAAAACAATTAAAAAATAGTCTAAATATATGAAAAGTGAATTGAAACCCAATGTAGTAGGTATCGACATCGGAGGTACCAATACTGTTTTTGGTATTGTTGACCAAAAAGGTAATGTGTTAGCATCTAATTCCATCAAAACGCAAGCATACAAGGAATTGGATGATTATATGAATGCATTGTGTGATGGTATCTCGCAATTGGTGAAAAGCAATTGTGGTATGGATAAGATCCAAGGTATAGGTGTTGGCGCTCCTAATGCCAATTTCTATTCTGGCAATATTGAACATGCTGCAAATTTGCCATGGAAAGGTATTGTTCCTTTTGCTAAAATGATGTCAGAGAAATTGGG
>JBGUIU010000210.1:0-8307 GCA_045113275.1 Paludibacteraceae bacterium | reverse complement strand
ATTTTTCTTCTAAAAATTTCCGTCCTTTTCAGAAAAGTTCCGTTTTGGAAAAATTTATTTGATTATTTGGTGATTTAAAACCGGTCTTGAATATTTCATAATTTACTTCCCCTTTATAATTTCCCAATGAAGAGAATAGGCCTGAAAAACCTTGACATATATAGCCCACGGGCAACGCCCTAGGTTTAGATGGTCTTACCTAGAAGACAAGTATTTTCAATAATCAGAAAAAACAAAAAATTTATTTATGCTTCAAATAGAAACAAGCTAGACCAGAATCCTTCTTCTCGGCTAGATTGGAGGCCTCTCTACGGATAGCGCGTGTGGCTTCAAACTGTTCCCTTTTATCATTTCTACGCAAAACTTTCGGTTCGCTATAATACTTCACCTTTTCGACTATAAATCCTGATTGTTCTGCCATCAAGCGTATGCTTTCTTCCGTATGCAAATAGATATGACGAGGCGCATCCTCCAGTTGAAAACACATTGGCCCAAATGTTCTCCATGGATAAGAATCAATGACGGGAACGTTGATAAGCAAAGTTCCCTGTGGTCTAAGTAGTGTTTTGAGCGCGTTGAGTGTTTCTGATTGGTTAGGTATATGCTCTAACACATGGTGAAGCATAATTAAGTCAAAACTATCATTCAATTCACAAAGATCGGTATTCAAGACAGTGACACCATTCTTGTAGGTGAGTGTCTTTTCTATATATGGATCAACCCCTAAGATGTTTTTAAAACCACTATTATTCAATTTTAAGAGTATTCGCCCACTTCCACAACCCAAATCAAGAATACGGGATTTCTCTTCAAACAGATTTGGAATCACCCAATAAAAAAAATGAGGGAAGAACTTTCGAAGGAAAGACCCCATATAACTACCCTCACGCAACAAAGATTTTAGACAGAACTGTCTAACCTTAGAGAGTAAAATCGGCTCCTCTTCTTTAATGTCCTTCAACGCATAGTAACCTTTATAATATTCCCCCATATCCGAAGGAATCTGAAGCAATTGCAAGCAACCACATTGTTCACATTTGAAATATTCAAAAGTCTCAGGACGACCCTGTCTCCATTCTTTTGCTATCGTAATTGGGTATGCACCTTTACTATTACAGATTCTACACTCACAATTTTCCCTCTCAGACATATTTATTGTATTATTTATATATTCATCGGACCCAAATTTACTGAAAAAAAAATATTGTACAAAATTTATCATCATATACAAACAAAAAGAGATGCGGATATGTAATTATACTGAAGTCGCCCCACCTTTCTTATACTGCAAAGGTGTGCACCCATATTTCTCTTTGAATAAGCGACGGAAGGTGTGGTCGCTATTAAATCCACAAACAAAAGCAAGGTCTGCCATTTTCTCTTTGCCTTCTTTCAACAACTGCTCTGCATATACTAAACGAAGGGTGTTGACATACTCATAGAAGGTGAGGTGCTTGACACGATTCAGGTAGTCTGAGACATAATGCCGGTTAGTGCCCAGCTTACTCGAAATCCAATCTATATTGACCTCGGTATCAAGATAAAACTTCTCTTCTTCCAGCTGCTGGAATATCGCATCAAAATCCGTGAATCTGCTGTTAATGGGTGATGTCTTCGCATTGGTTTCGTCCTCTGCCACAGGCACCTCTGCTTCGGTCGTCTTCTCCTCTTGCTTCAACTCCTCCATCTGCTCTTGAATCAGCTCCTCCGTCATATCATCCACCTTATGGAAGAGGGCAAAACCTACAATGCTCGAGAGAATGACAAACGTGAGGAAGTCGTACAACACTATCCACTCATCGATATTAGTCATCATATTGAGCGGAACATAGAGCAGTGTGAGCAGACACAACGGGACAAGGGTCCACAACACCCATTTGATGGATCGGCGGTCGATATTGGAATAGTTCTCCTTCAACCGCTTGTCAAACCGACGGATGAAATAGCCATACCAAGCCAGTTGTGCAATCACCACAACGATGGTGGCGATATAGGCAAACGTATAGAGTTTAAAGGACAGCACCCCATAGATATCGTTCAATCCACATAGTGCATAAGGTAGAATGATGGCAGGCGCAGTCCATTTCTTAGGCATCCGTCCCAAAAGTACGGTCGAACCAAAGACCATCGACAACGGAAGGATGGCAAGATCGATATACTCCATCAACGTGTTATAATTCGGATAGCTCTTCCCTATCTGGTAATAACCACATTGAGACTGGAAAAGTTCCGGAATGACCCACAAGCAGTAATTCACAACGTAAATCATCAGAAGCCAACCGAGAGACTTATGTATGGCGGCAGTCGCCTTATTACGCTTAGGTTGCAGTTTGGGCAGGATGATAAACAAGAATAGGGCATTGACCAAGAAATAGAGGATGTTTCCACCCTGCACCAAAATTCCTAAATATTCAAAAGAAGGTATGTAGATATTCATCTATTTATCATTTATAACACAACACAAAAATAATAATTTCAGCAAAAATAAAACCCATCCCCGATACACTTGCCTATGTTTTAGAAAGAAAACAGTCGAAAGTTGCCTATGTTTTAGAAGAAAAATGACTAAAAGTTGCCTATGTTTTAGAAAGAATATTATATATTTGTATCGGTATATCAATTAATTAGCTATGTTTAATAGGAATTTGATTTTACAATTAAGAAAATGGCGAGAAAACGTAAATCGAAAGCCATTGGTTCTTAGAGGTGCCAGGCAGGTAGGGAAGACCACATTGGTCAAAGAGTTTGGCAAAGAGTTTGATGCGTTTATATCATTAAACCTAGAGAAAGACGATGCTAACGTGTTCAGAAGATTCACCAAAGTAGAAGAGGTTTGGCAATATGTATGCATGAAACATCATTTAGTGCAAGACAGAAATAAAAAAGTACTTTTATTCATAGATGAGATTCAGGAGGAACCATCGGCAGTGGCAATGCTCCGTTATTTTTATGAAGATATGCCGTGGGTTTATGTAATAGCGGCAGGCAGCAGATTACAAAGTTTGACAAACAAACACCTCTCTTTCCCTGTGGGCAGGGTGGAGTATCTGACCTTGCGTCCTTTTTCTTTCGTTGAATATATAGAGGCGAAAGAGGGTTCTGAATGGGCGGATATGCTTCACAACGTATCTGTACCAGAGATGTTGCATGAGGATATGATTGCTTCGTTCAACACGTATGCTTTGATAGGAGGTATGCCAGAAGCCGTGTCTGAATATATTCAAACGAATGATGTGGAGCGTTTATCACGTATCTTCAACTCATTGCTTAAGGGATATAATGAGGATGCTGAGAAGTTTGTAAAAAGTGAAGATCAGGTGAAGATTTTAAGGCATGTATTGTCCACTGCGTGGTATTCTGCTGCAGAAACAATCACCTTCGACAAGTTTGGAAACAGCAGTTACACATCCACCCAAATACATGATGCGATGGATATTTTGGAACGGGCATTTATTCTTTCGTTGGATTATCCTGTAACTGCAACCTCAGCCCCAGCAATACCAGCCAAACGACGTTCTCCTAAGTTGATGATGGTGGACAATGGGTTAACCAATTTCATTGCGGGCATTCAGTTGGAATATCTTAAAAACAAAGATTTGCTTGACACCTGGCGTGGTCGAGCTGCAGAACATATTGTAGCACAAGAACTTCGCACTGTCTTAGATGCTCATTATAGAGAAAACCAATTTTTCTGGGTACGAGATAAAAAAGGGGCGTCTGCCGAAGTGGATTTTATTTGGCAGTATGGCAATAGTATAATACCAATAGAGGTAAAGGCAGGAACCAATGCTCATCTCAAGTCGATTCATGCATTTGTGAACAACAGTGACCAGCACATTACCGCAATTAGAATCTGGAGTGGAGACTATAGTGTGCAAGACATAGCTACTCCGGCTCCGGAATGCAAACCATTCCGGCTCATCAATCTACCTTTCTATTACGTCGGACAGATAGACAAAATAATAGAACAAAATTTCCATGAATAATACCCCATACAACTCACTCCAAGAGAATCTTCAACCTATTCATCGCCTCTTCCAACGTCTTTCTCGGACAGGCAACGTTAATGCGTTGAAAGCCTTCTCCTGTTCGTCCAAATATCTTTCCACTGTCAAGCCACAGTTTAGATTTATGGATTATTCTGTTGTCAAGTTCCTCCACCGACAACCCTAATTTTCGGAAATCCAGCCAAACAAGATAGGTGGCTTCATGGTTAATCATTTTAACACCAGGAAGATTTGAATCAACAAACTGTTTCACGTATTCGACGTTCTTCTTTATATAGTCAAATACTGCATTGAACCATACCTCACCATGCTCGTAGGCGGCAATGGTGCTGACATACCCCATGATACTCACTTCACTGTACCCCGAAACTTTATATTCATGGATGAACTTCCGTCTGATTGTCGGATCCTTGATGATGATATTCGCCAACTGCAATCCTGCAAGATTAAACGTCTTAGAGGGTGAAGTAAAGGTGATGGTGTTCTTTTCCAGTTCTGGACTTAGACTTGCAAATATATGATGGTTCCCCACGAAGGTGAAATCAGCATGTATCTCATCACTCAAAACACGTACATTGTGTCTCAAACAAATCTCCCCAAGCCTCAACAACTCATCCCTACTCCATACTCTTGACACTGGATTATGCGGGTTACACAACAGAAACAGTTTCACATGATTAACGATAATCTTCTGTTCAAAATCTTCAAAATCAATAAAATACCTATTCTCCTTCTCGTTATATATCAGTGTGTTGTCAACCACTTTCCGTGCATTGTTTATAACAACTTCTGAAAATGGATAATAAACTGGACTTTGAATTAAAACTGCATCTCCTTCTACCGTCAACGCTCTGATGGCTGTAGCTATTGCAAAGACAACACCGGGCGTCTTTACCAGATCTCTTTCCTTAAATTCATAATTGTATTTTTTCTGGAAATACTCCCTCACTGTATTATTATAATCTGATAATGCCTCACTATACCCGAAAATTCCATGATTGACAGCCTCAGTCAAGGCTTCCTGTACATAGCTTGATGTCTTGAAATCCATATCGGCTATCCAAAGCGGCAGGACATCAGCTGGCATACCTAACCGATCTGCAAAGTCATACTTAATAGACATCGTGTTGCGACGCTCAATGACGGTATCGAAGTCTAGGTTCTTTTCACTCATATAATAATACTTATTTGCATACATCAATTGAAGCGTTGCACCGCCACCGTATAAATATCCTCAATCAGACGGATACCACCCGTATAGCCCACATAGAAATCATCGAAGACCACCTTGTCCAACACAGGCCATGAGATGTTCAAGAAGTTACCTTTGAGCTTCTCTGTCAACTCCTTTTCGTAGTAACCACCCAAGACTAATGGATAGCCGTGGTAGTCGTGACTTTTAATCTCTTCGTGTATCTTGAATCCATCGGTCTCGAAAGCCACATCTGCCTTTATGCCGTAATTGAGGTTTTGAAACTCTGAACGAATCAACTCCTGATGCTCTTTTGGCGTATCATCAGTGATGAATTGTTTGGCAGGAACCAATCCCAGATCATTCACCAAAAACTTTGTGATGCCTAATGAGTATTGAGCATCTGCCACCACAGTAAATTGCTTGTTGATCACACGGTTCTCCAAAAACAAATCTGCATAGCGGGAAATCAAGTAATAGAAATAATCCTCATGCTTCTTGATAACCTCTTCTACCTTTGCCTCATCAACATGGGCGAATTTCCCTACCTCACGCAAGAACTTGCTTGTCTCGGTGGCACCAATCGGCAACACTGGGTAGTGGAGATATGGAATGCCTAATCTCTTTTCCATGGTCTTCATGTTCTTCAACCCGACCCATGGAGAGACCAATAGATTGAACTCCGCTTCTGGTATCTTATTGATGTTCTCTATGCCACGCTGGTAACCGAAGATGGTGTTGGGTGTTAAACCAATCTCACGCAAAAGATTCTCCAACTCACGGATGTTTCCAAGCCAGAAGAGATCCTGATAAGGTACATCTGCCCAAAGGTTCACCAGACCTTTCTGCTTCTTATCTGATTTCTTAAGGTACTGCGTAACAATCGCCTCCACCACTTGCTCGTGACCTTTGTAGTTATTGCCTTTGAAACCAGCTGTCGGTGCGAAAACCACAGGTTTGTCGGCATCTGCAAATTTAGATACCACCTCGGCAGCATCATCCCCCACAATCTCAGGAATACATCCAGTCAAGACTACATAGAGATCTGCATCTATCACCTTCAGCGCATTAGCGATGGTCGTCTCCAGTTTCTTCACGCCACCGAAGACCACATCCTTCTCATTGATGGATGTACAAGGAAAGATCTGTGGGGAGAGATAACCCGAACTACCCGTAGTATCAGAAAGTTTCTGCGCGCAACCCGGACCCGAATGGAGCACGGGACAAGCACGGTCTATCGCCTGAACGGTCTGCATCGCCGCCAAAGCACATTTATATCGTTGTTTATCAAGTATCTTTGCCATTATTTTGCCTCCTCGAAAAATTTATCAACCTTTTGTTCATACCACCATTGCGTGTAAGGAAGTTTGGAACGTTTTGCCAGATTCGCTTCAAAACTGCGGTTTCGAATCGTATCGAGAACCGTGTTCGCAAACTCCAACGTGTGTTTATAACCAAAGATCATGTATTCATCCGCTACGTAAATAGCTGGTGTTCCATTCTTGATTGCCCAAACGGTGGAGCCTGGGTGACGAGAAAGGTACATGTCTGGTTTATATTTATTGAGGATGTTCATCACCTCATAGTTCTGCTGATCAGCCACCGATGTCTCAAAGTCTATGTTGTTATCCAACAGATACTTCATCGATGGAGGAACGTCACCATTCTCATATTTCTTATCGTAGTGCCAAGCCAATGCCCAGACCACCTTGATGCCCAATTCATTCAACACTCTGGATACCTCGAAGGTGTAACCAGGACCCATGCCCAAGACGGCCGTCAATCCTGTCAGTTCCTTCTTCACCTCCTCGATCTTAGGAAGATAGATGGCACGTTGTTCTTGGATATACTTCTCGATTTTATCCTCTCGGTGAGTAACCTTTCCGATCTCACGCAACCATGTCTCAAAGCCTGTGATTCCACACTGATTGATGCTACGCACGTATGGCACCCCATACTTCTCTTCCAAGGCATTGCCTAAATAGTTACCCAACGTACCACAGATACAAGTGGTGGCCAAGCTCTCTGACAAGTGCGAAAGTTCCTCTACCGTTGAGTTGCAATAAAGAAAGACAGGGTCAAGATCGAATTGCTTGAACATCTCGATGATCTCAGGACGAGCCGACTCAAAGAAGTTCTTGAAGTTGATCTTGTTTGTCTTAACACCCGGACGAGGTTTCTGAACGATGGACTGCATCACCGCATGGTCGGAGATATCAAAACCTGTCGCCCAAATTTTCGATTTGAAGCCTTCACAATGAACAGCCACGACGGGTACTTCAATCTCTGTCTTCACATCATCCACGATGCTGTCAATATCCTCACCGATGATACCCGTGGCACAAGAGCTAGAGACGAAGATTGCTTTCGGATGATAACGATGGTACGTCTCCAGAATAATCTTTCGAAGACTTTCAGTCGAACCGAAAATCGTATCCTTCTCGTTCATATCCGTACCGACGTAAACCGTATTGGATGTGACACCACGTTTCTTGGACATCACCTTCGACATATAGTAGCTGATGGAACTCGTAACCGAACAGCCCGAAGGACCGTGATGGATGATCGCCACATCACGGATACCTGCCAACTGACTTAACCCACAGAGGGAAAGGCAAGTACTTGATTGGGAGAAACAGCGTGCGCACCCTTTCAGTGTGCCGCATTCCGACTTCTCCGCCAGATCTTTTAGTGAACCGATATAGCCGGTGATGGAACCGATACGGTTCTCACGGACAGCCACATTGGAATTATTTAAGTTTATAGACATAGTATTACGTTATTTTTCTTGTTATATGATGCAAAGATAATACAAAAAACACTACAACCTACCGTTTTAATAGGTTATTTTAATAAATTATGTATTATTTTTTTATAATGCAATATATATCAATTAGTTATAAAATAACCTTTAAGAAATTAATTCACCCAAAAGTCATCTATATAATACTTCTACAAGACCTTATCCATGAAGTAAACAATCTGTTTACGCCACCATGCCCAATCATGAGCAGAATCGGTTCCCCAATAATCGAACCAGGCAGGAATACCTTTCTCTGCAAGGACGGTATCCAACTCGCGAGTACCAGCCAACAATTCATCTTCCCA
>JBGUIU010000209.1:0-66207 GCA_045113275.1 Paludibacteraceae bacterium | reverse complement strand
AAGGATTACCATTATTGCGGTTTCTGCTTCAAAGAGACGAAAAATCCTCCATATCACCAGCGATACGGAGGACTTTTGAGATTTATTTAGGAATAACTATCCCATGCCACTATGCCTTGTTAAATTTCTCCTTGGGCTGTTTGCAACGGGGACAGCGCCAATCGTCGGGCAAGTCTTCAAAGGAGACACCATCGTGCTCAGCCGGGTCATAGACGTAACCACAGACAGAGCAGATGTATTTACCTGAGGCTTCTTTCTTTTCGAAAGTCACTTCGGGCCATACAGTGGGAATAGGGTTGTCGAGGTCTATCACACGCTTGGCCTCCAGATTCTCGTAGCCCTGCGGGGTGTGAGTACTGCAATACACCGTAGGATGGTTGCGGACGAACTCACGCACTCGGTCCAATGTCTCACGGGCTGCTGGTAGGTCGTCATAAACCACCGACAGTTTATTCTCATACAGAGCCTCGTCCATGTAGGTGATATCGCCGTGAAGCATGTAGAATAGTCCGTCATTCTCCACTATGATGATGCTGTTACCTTTAGTGTGACCTTTTGCTTTGATTAGGTATATGCCGTCGGCTATCTTCTGAGATTCGGGGAAATTGTAGTACGGTCCATCCGTATAGCTCACTGGCACAAGGTTTGTGAGACCCTGCAACTCGACAGCATCCATCTCGTCCTTGTTTACATACACCTTCGCATTGGGGAATGAACGTAGTTCGCCCGAGTGGTCATTGTGGCGATGGGTAAGCAGGATCTTGGTCACCTGCTCAGGCTTATAGCCAAGGGCAGCGAATGCCTCCATATAGGTGCAGATATCCTTTCCAGTGAAGATTTTTGAATCCTCGTCGGGTACCTCTTCCGGTGTGCCAGCAGTGATACCTGTATCTACCAATATCACCTCAGAACCAGTGTCAATGAGGTAGTTCTGTAAACTGCCGCGATAGCGGATGTTCTTATCGTATTTGTCCGGGCCGTCTTCACCACCGAAAACGAAGGGTTGTGTATAGAACCCGTCACGTCTGAATTTTACTGCTTTTATTTCCATATTGCTGTGATTATTCTTCTACGGGTACAAATTTCTCCTTTTTCCGCTTGCAGCGTGGGCAACGCCATGTATCGGGAAGGTCTTCAAACTGGGTTCCTGGAGGTATTCCCTGTTTGGGGTCACCTTTCTCTGGATCGTAAGTGTACTTACAGGGGCATTTCATCTTTGCCATAATCGAAAGTGTTTTAGGTGATTACTTCGCAGGTTCCCACTTGCAGCGTACGGGCGATACAATGGCACCCTCTTTCTTGAGCTCAGCAAAAGCCTTATCCACTTCCTTACGGTCAATACCTGTAATTTCTGCAATCTTGCCAGCGTTGACGGGTGCACCGAACTCACGCATGGCTTGTAATACACGTTCTTTCATAATCTTTGTATTAAGTTTGTTTCTTATAGTTGTAATAACAGCCAGTTCTGTGTTCCAATCTTCTCGATAAGCTCTACTGCGCCTTGGCTCCAGTACAAGTCTTCCTCCTCGTCCTTTAGGTAATCCTTCAACAGATCGTAGGTGGTAGGGTCGCCCTTCACACCATCCATGCATTTCAACAGTAGCTCAACACCTGGCTCCTGAATAGCAAGGTCAGCCTTGACATACTCAACAGGGTCGCAAATAAGGTCGCGGCTCTTCATGCCTTCGAACTTAACCTCTCCACCGAGGTCGAGAATGTGCTCTGTGAACTTCTCTACCCAGGTCATCTCCTCATTGAAATGGTCGACGTACTTCTGTCCGAGCTTGGTGATGCCCTGTGACTTGAAAATCATACCCTGTTGCTTGTGAACGATGGCACCTTCTGCCAAATGAGTTACGAAAAACTGTAAAGCTTCAATAGATTTCTGCTTGTCCATAATGATCTTGTTTTACTTGTTAAACGATTGTGTTATTTGATACAAAGCTCATGTAATGCGAGAGCAATTAATCTTGGTTGAATTGCTGAGACACTGAGCTTTGTGGTGTGAATCATATCACACCATAAAATTATGCTCTTTTTTATACGAATTAAAATCCGAAACAACACAAAAATTGTCTGAAACGATACAACTTTAAATTAATGTTCGTACCTTTGCCCTAATATGTATACGTTGAATGAATATATTGCCAATATTTGTTGGCGACGATTTGCCAGAAAAAGGCTGGAATGAAGGAATGTATTGCATAGAAACAAATGCAGAGATAATCCTTCGTACCAACCTGACGAAGGGATTCGTTTCCTGCTTCGCCTTTATGCTGGTTGACAAAGGGTGGATGACGATTCACTACAATGGTCGTGAACTGACGATTCATCCCAACGATTTGTACATCTATTCACCATGCCTTCCCGTCTCCGTCATGGCTACCTCTGACGATTTCCACGGTTTCTGCCTGATGGCCGATGAGCATGTCACCATCGAGGCACCATCCGTCCATGACCTTGTACATCTGGCCTACATGCCCATCGTACAGTTGCATGAGCCGAAACAGACATTGGCCTCAGATTCCGTAAAGCATCTGCTCATGAAAATGCGCGAAATCATCAGCTATATTCATTCCGATCATATATACAAAGGTGAGGTATTGCGTATGCTCTATTCCATATTCCTGCTTGACCTGCAGAATGCCCAGCAGCGTGCCATCGTACACCGTCAGACACCCCAGCGTGTGGAGGAAATTTTCATCGAATTTATTCGTCTGCTGCCTCGCCACTTTGCTCAGCACCACGACATCCCGTTCTACGCCAACCAGCTCCATATCTCTACAGTCTATCTCTCTCGCGTGGTTCGTCAGGTGACAGGTCGCACTGTTATCGACTATATCAATCAGATGCTAATGATTGAGGCAACATTCCTGTTGAAAACCTCCCAACTGAGCATCTCCCAGATAGCTGACTATCTCCACTTTGCCGACACCCCTTCATTTAGCAAGTTCTTCTTGCGTCTGAAGGGTATGAGTCCGAAGGAGTATCGGAAGGGGTGAGAGGAGAACAAAAAGGAGAGGAAGTGTTTGCTCGTCAATTCAAACAAAATCGGCAAAACACCTTCCACGAAAGCATTTTGCCGATTGTACCATTCTGTATTATAGTTCGATACTATCTAATCATCACTTCCCAACAAATTCCTGCAACTCATTTTTACCTGCATAGTTGAGCAGGCGACCGCTTTTGATATTGATCTTAGGATAAGCCGCCTTCAAATCCTTGACAGCCTTGTCGATGGTGCTACCACCACTTGTTGCAAACAAGTAAACGGTTTTGCCACTGAAATCATAACTCTCGAAGAAAGTATTGATAATGGTCGGAGCAGTGTACCACCAAATAGGGAATCCAACGTAAATTGTTTGATAGTCAGACATGTTGGAGAGTTTAGCTGTAATGGCAGGACGTGACTTTTTATCGGCCATCTCTACCGACGAACGCGATTGCTTATCGTGCCAATCGAGGTCGGCATCGGTATAAATCTTTTCGGGTTTGATTTCGTGGAGATCGGCATTAGCCACCTCCGCAAGTTCTTGAGCCACCTTTTTCGTTACACCCGAAGCGGAAAAATAGGCAACTAATGTTTTGTTTTCCATTTGATTAGAAGTTTGTTTATTGTTATTAGTTTGTGAACAAGCACTAAATGCAATCGCTAAGAATGCGGTTATGAATAAAAATATTTTTCTCATGTCCTTTATTATTTATATACTAAAAAAAATTACTGCAGATTCCAAATATACAACTAATTGTTGAACAGCAGACATTTGCTGTGTTTACAAGAAAAGTTGCAGATGGTTTCTTGCTCTGTGTTTACTGATACAAAGATAAGCCACATTCGGGGGAGTGAAGGTATCTGAATTTCGGGAAGAATTACCAAAATTAACGGAAGAGACGATTTGCTATTGACTTACCTATGGGATATGCCCCAGAAAGTTAGTATCTTTGTGCCAATAAAATGGATTTCAATGGTATCGGACATCATCAAAAATATTGCGGTCGTTGGGGCTGGTAGTTTCATCGGAGGGGCAGCAAGGTATCTTGTCTCTTTGGCAATGAAAAGTGTCGGCAAAGGGTTTCCTTGGGCGACTCTTGTCGTAAATCTGTTGGGTTGCTTCCTGATCGGGCTTTTGTGGGGATATTTCAGCCGAAGCGCTAGCGAGAGCAGCAAATGGGCTTTATTCCTGACCGTTGGACTCTGTGGCGGTTTTACCACGTTCTCAACCTTCTCTAAAGAGTCTTTGATGATGCTACAATCCGGAAACATCTTAGGGTTTACTGGATATATCGCTTTGAGTGTCATTGCCGGCGTAGCTTTAGTGGCGCTGGGGTATCGTGTTTGGGGTGTTATGTGAAAGTGAATTTATCTGCACACATTGAGGTAGGGGAGGCCAGACCCTTCATCTATTATTGATTTTACGTTTAATTTTTACCACAATTATAACAATTGCATAGATGGCTCCAATAAACAAACCTAAGAATGCGATTAGATGAATAGAAATCATACAAATTAATTGTTCTCCAAACTCAAAATTCATTCGTATACTTGCGGTTCCTTCCTGCAGTTCTATATCAACCCAGTAGTGATAATCTCCAGGATCATTGGTCGTACAATAATAAGAGCAACTATTTTCGTCACACTTGCATGTGTATATTAATATTTTGCCATCATCATCATATTCACTGTTTTGAAATCGTTTTACTTTTTCTTCAAATTGGTTTAATATTGATGTCGAATATTCGATTGGGAAACTAATCTTGTAATCGTAATAGTCTGACCAGACTTCTTCTTTAGAGATTATTTCGTATTTTGGTATGTCTATTTTGGTTACAGACAATATGTGTTCTACACCTTTTTTCTCAGGGTAATGGAACTCTATTGCGTATATTACTATACCCATTAAACATAGACTTTCTAGACCTATTACAACTTTTTTGAAAAGCTTCATTAATATGAAATATTGTATGTTATTTCCTATGATTTGTTTCAATTTGATTGTCAACAAATTTATAAGTTCTTATTGAAGTCAACAATTCTGTAAATGATTATTTGAATTCAGATTATGAAAAATAACGTCAATGGGTATCCATTGCATATGACAATGGAATAAGCTCCTTGCTATTATTTAACATAAGATTAATTATATTACAAATTATAATCTAGTACCCGCATCGTGGGTAATGCACATAGGTAACAAGCACATGCATAAATTTTATTTTTTAATATCGTTATTCATAAAAATATGATATATCTTTGTCCTGTCAATGATATTTTAAATAATTTCTTAAAACGATGGGGAATATTTATATATAACATTCGTAATTTATATGAATAAACCATTAGAAGACATACGCTGTGTAGCGTTATAGTTAATATACTGTATATTAATATATAGTGACAATAGAAAATAATCTTTAGGCATAACAATGAAAATATTATTTGGAATTGATGCATTTCAAGTGCAAAACAACGGTACTAGCATTTCTGCCCAACGTTATGCGGAAACATTACGTACCATGGGGCATGAGGTTCGTGTTCTCACCAATACTGAGTCATCTTATCCTGATTACATATATCCGCTGAAAGAACTGAGAAGTCCGTTGACACCTC
The DNA here is from genome assembly GCA_045113275.1 of Paludibacteraceae bacterium. GTDB lineage: Bacteria > Bacteroidota > Bacteroidia > Bacteroidales > Paludibacteraceae > UBA1181. Next base: position 60,599 of record JBGUIU010000209.1, on the reverse strand, counting down.
TTCTGCATGCTAACGGATATCAGTTTGCCTCACCCAATGAGAAAATCATCAATCAGGCACTGGAATGGTGTGATATTGTTCATGTATATACTCCGTTCTTTCTGGGTTGTAAGATAAAGAAAATGGCACGTGCTATGGGGAAACCGCTTACCGCTGCTTTTCATGTGCAAGCTGAGAACATCAGTTCGGCTTTTCGTGTAGGCAAGGTGGAAAAGGTTAACCGTATGCTTTACCGTTTTCACTATAACACAATGTACAAAGGGATACAACATGTACATTGTCCGAGTCAGATGATGGCAGACGAGCTGAAACATTATGGCTTTGATAATCAGTTACATGTCATCAGCAATGGTATCTCCGACGATTTTGTTTATTGTCGTCCGATCAATGCGGAAAAGAATACCGACAAGATTGTGATTACAATGGTGGGACGTTTATCTCCTGAGAAACGACAGGATCTCGTCATCAAGGCTGTAAAGATGAGTAAGTATGAAGATCGTATTCAGTTGCAGTTTGCAGGTGCGGGACCATTGGAGAAGAGATATCGTCGTCTGGGGAATGAACTGACCAATCCGCCGATTTTTGGTTATTACTCACGTGAGGAACTGATTGAGTTACTACATAAAACGCATATATACGTTCATGCCAGTGATATGGAGAGTGAAGCAATCGGTTGTATTGAAGCCTTTGCTACAGGATTGGTGCCTATCATCTCGAATAGTCCGCTTTCAGCCACAAAGCAGTTTGCTTTGGACGATCGTTCTCTCTTTGAAGTGGGCAATGCTGAGGATCTGAAGAATCGTATTGAATATTGGATTGAACATCCAGATGAGCGCAAAGAGATGGAAATAAAGTATGCTCAAGAAGCCAAGAAGTATCGATTAACAGAAGTTATACGAGATTTTGAGTCAATGCTGAAAGATGCAATGGTATGTCAGTCAAAAGCCCAATAACATTAATAGTAGCATTGTTATTCCATGTCATGCACATGATGGCAGGTGGAAGGATAGATACAGTTCGATTTGTAAGCGAAAAGAATGGAGAACCACGATATCTAACAATCTATACCCCACCCTCTTATCATGCAGATTCGGTCTATCCTGTCCTCTATTTATTGCATGGCATGCATGGTAATCAGTATTCATGGGAAGATGAGGCGCATATCACAGCGCTGGCAGATAGCTTGATTCAGGGAGGTCTGACAGAACCTTTCCTGATAGTTATGCCTCTTTGTGTGGTAAACGATACAATGACAGCTTATCAGTTGCCCAACTATTTCAAGTCTATGCATGACTTCAACCATCATATAAAAAAGGGAGAATTTGAAGCATTATTTCCAGAAATAAACGAATATGTAAAGGCGCACTACTTGACAGGTCATGCAAACATAGCCGGACTAAGTAGTGGAGCACGACAAGCGTTAAATCTAAGTAAGCAATATCATTTTGATGTGGTAGGATTGTTCTCTCCAGTGATATTGCAACGTCATGTACCCAAAAAGAACACTGGGACAGTGTTTTGGATACGTTGTGGTAGTCGGGATCTATTCTATGCAAGATCGAGAAGAATCAATCGTAGGTTCAATCGCTATCAAATACCACACAATTTTGAGAAGACAACGGGCAGACATAATTGGCAAAGCTGGCGTATCTATATAGGTGAATTCTTGCAGTTTTGCTTTCCTCCGCTTCAGGAATAACGCACTATCCGATTACACTTTCATTCTAATTGATCAAAAAAAAGAGTGCCATTGCAGGAAAACCCACAACGACACTCTTCCAAAGGAATCACAATTTTCTTAACTATCTTACTTAATTATCATAGTCTTACTGTCAACAAATCCATTTGCACTCATAACATAATAATAGAATCCTTGTGGTAAATTACTAACAGAGAAACTAACTTCATGAGTTCCTTCGTCGTAATTGTCAGATACTATGCTCTTCACCTTAACACCTAAACTATTATATAGGTCGATGGTTACAAATGATTTTTCTGCCAAACTAAATAGAATAACCGTTTCATCAGATGTTGGGTTTGGTATGTTCTGTGACAAATAGGTATAAGCTGTAGCCTCTATCTCTGATACTTCAACAGAACCGCAACCATTGTTCTCTATTGTATGTCCACCCCAATCATATTTTCCGGAACTATATGAAGGGTTAACATTACTGCTTCTGATCTTTGTGTTTTGGGAATTGTCTCCGTAAAGGAACTTTCCGACAAAGGCTTTAACAGCATTATTTTGGCTATTAGATGCCTGACAGTGCTGATGTCCACCATCAATCACATATCCGAAGCGGTCTTCGATACCCATAGCTTTCCAAACTTCTGCTGCAGCTTTCAGTGCCATATCACCTGACGGAGCACCCAACCAGTTGAAGTTTGTATTACCAAATGCTAAGAAGGCACGAGGCGCGCACATAGCAATCAACTCATGATGGTCGTATGGCAATTTATCGATCTGTGATTCGAAGTTGGTCTTGAAGCTATTTAAGAACCAGTTGTATTCTGTGTTCTCTATTCCTTCAATTTTCTCACCATTCACACCTCCTGTTTCGTTTATCTCTTTGGAAACACGCCATGCGTTGATACCTCCACCACCTGACTCTTGTGAGATGGTTAGAGCGATACGTTCATCGAAAGCACCTGCAAACAGTGCCATCTTACCTGCATAAGAGCAACCTGACACAGCAATGTGACCAAGATCTGCATTGATTTGATCTTTTACAATTTCCAAACCATCAATCAAACGGCTGATACCCCATGACCATGCGCAGTAGTCTGCTTTTGAATCAAATGTACCAGGATATAGCTTATAGAATGGGTCGTTCTGACTTCTACCACCATCGGAACTATATCCAGCTATTTGTTTGTGGGTGAATGGAACCTGGATACATTGAGAGAACATAGATTTATCCAAACTTCCTGTGTTACCATCCATACCGATCACGATTGGGTGCGGTCCATTACCTGAAGGAACAGAAATCTTGCTGGTCAAGGTAAGCGAGTTGCTTCCATTGTAAACTTTCACTGTTAATGTACCTCCCGAATAGGATGCTTCTATCTTATCGAACTTAGGTTTCTCTCCAATCTCCCAGAACTCGATCTCACGCTTGATTTCATTACGACGGCAAGACCAGTCACAGAAGTCTGTCACCTTACCGCTACCATCTGCCCACTCAAATGGGTTAGGCAATGTCTTGCATGACTTCAAGTTATTCTTGTTCAATGATGATGGATCTTCACAAGCAGCACCTGTATTCTCTACAGAATAGCTGATAGGGTATACACCAGCAGGGTTTGAACCACTACCAGATCCTGAACCAGAACCTGATCCGCTGCCACTACCAGATCCAGAACCGCTTCCACTTGTTGTGTCTACTTCTGTGAACGTTAATTTATCCAGATTACAGTTGTTGTTGCCAATCTTTACTTTCAAAATATGTTTTCCTTCTGATAGAGTCGATGTTGTTGCTGTCATTGTTTCATAATCATCCCAGCTTGGAGTAGAAGATCCAGATAATGAAGCAATCTCTTTGTCATCTAAGTAAAGTGTGAACTTCACGTCGTCATTCTTGTTAGATCCTACTGCTTCAACATTGTATTTAGCAGTTTTCTTTACGTTGACTGTATATTCCAACCATTCGCTAGAAGTAGTGTAACCAACAGCCATTCCGTCGGATGTTTTTACGATGTCCACGCCTTCATCTGTACGATATTTAGCGTCTCCTTCGTTGTTGTCGTCAGAATCATTGTAGGCATTTCCGTTACCTCCGATATCATAGTTCTCTGCCTCTACGACACCAGGAATTGTAAATGCATCCTTATATGGCTTTTGCTCTACTACAGTAGAACCACTACCAGATCCAGATCCTGAACCTGATCCACTTCCTTGACAACTCAAGTCGCCGAGAGAACTCTCTTTGCCTTTCCATGACATACTAGCGCAGGTGTATTCCACAGAACCGGAACCACCACCTACTTCACAGAGAATCTTACAATCATAGATACCACCTAAGTTAACACCTAGTTCTTCCCAATGTTTGAAGTGCTCAGAGATATTAACGTGTCCACAAGTCTGATAAGAAGAACGAACAGCAAAAACCTGATCAAATGTTTTAGTACCATCGATAGATGGCTTATCGATTCTCTTACCTACGCGTAATGTGTAGGTTACACCGTCCACCTTGTATGTTCCCAAGGATTGAGCTGCGCCACGACGTGACTCATCCCAGAACATACCGCCTCCGTTAGGAGTAAAGGAGTCTTCCACAATATAATACTCAACCAACGGATTTCTAGTCCAACCATAAATACCGATATAGGAATAACTTCCTCCTCCATTACCTGATTTGGTGTAGTTATATACGGCATGGATTTCACCTAAGTCTTTGTACTTCTTTGAGTTGGAGCCATCATAATAACCCACACGAGCCAAATAGTCACCTGAGTTACTCCAGCTAGCCTTGAATGCACAGTCGGCTTTTCCTCCGAATACAGTCAAGTCACCACCTCCACCATCACGCCATTGCTCTACGTGATATCCGTTGCCAACGTCTTGTCTTACATTTCCTGATACGGATTTTCCTCCTGAATATTTGGTCTTCATAGAGCATGGATCTGGTGCACAGTTGTCAGTAGCTGCTGATGAACCTCCACCTTGCTCTGATGAACTACCACCACCTTGGGAAGAAGGTTCCATCTTCAACACTTTCTGCATTTGCTCAGCATAACGCTGACCCAATGTACGGTAGCTTGCAGAAGAGAAGTGAAGATTATCACCCTTGTGTCCTAGTCCTTGAGCTGAAATAACGTATGAATTAGGGATAGTACTTGGCACATTGGCAATGATATTGTTCATGCTACCGCATTGTCCGCCTTGATCCGAACGAACCACTTCACCAACTAACAAAGGTACATCTTCGCCCTTCAAACCAAGGTCGTTCAAAAGGTCATTGTAAATCGCTTTCACACGACTTGGCCAGTTGTTCTGTCCCGTGTTTGTCTCTCCTTGGTGGAGAAGAATACCTTTGATGACACCTACTTTCTGAGCCTCTTTACCCATTTCCACCAATCGTCCGTAAGGATTACCTCCGTACGACTGAATGGTGCTTTGCATATAGGACTCAGCACGATAACTTTTGTAATTCTCTTTCTCAAACAATTGGATATCACAACCGGCAATTGCTACAACAGCAACACCTACCTTGATGTTCTCTGGCAAATTCTTCACCAAAGTACGTCCGAAGTAATCAACAGGTCCAAGATGAGCACCGCTACAACATGATAAAGGAGGCGTAGCATCGTACCAACTACCTTTTTTTCGGCTACCACAGTTGTCGTAAGTACAGAGCACTTGGAATCGGCTATCAACCGTCTTGTCTTGATTCTCAATGTTTCCCTGTCCTTCCATATTGGACTGACCGAAACACAAATAAATGTGGAAATTCGGGTCTGGTGCCGCACTCACATTTACTAATCCTAACAGCATTGTTATCGCTGCAAGAAAACTGAGTTTAATGTTTTTCATTTCTACGAGTTTTAATTATAGATGTAATATTGGTTAAACATAAATATAGATATAGGTTTCAATTCAGTTTAGTTATATCTATATATATAAAATTTCACATATAAACATGCATGATCATCCGTGACTTTACAAAAAGTCCCTTCAAACGCTATTCCTCAAAAATTTACATAAGAATTTGTGGACATAACAATCCGTTTAATCCGTTTTGCATTTCATGGTAATTAGAGTTTTTAAGTGTAATATATATGGTTCACAAGTAATTACTACCCCCCAGTAGTAATATCTACATCTGCAAAAATATAGTTTCTTCTTTAATTACAAAAAAAAATGTGAAAAAATTTTAAATTCACAGAACCCCTTTCCAGCGCGAATTGGTTGAAACGTTGGAAATTCATACCTTTGTCCCGATTTACGAAATTATCATCAATGAATCGACGGAAACGAATTAGGCTCATCCTATTATGTATAGTGGTCATAATCTGTTGGATACTCAATTTACAGTATAAATGGATTGCATTTCATCCTTTTAAAGGAGGTGATGAGGCCGAATTTCGTGTATTAACGTGGAATATTCATAATTCAGGGAAGGATTTTGATGCTCGTCAGGCAGGAATCACGCAACTGATTTTAGACGAAGATGCGGATATTGTGTTGCTCAATGAGTTCTGTCTTCGGAAGTCCCCAGCAATGGATTCAACCCTTCGTCAACGCTATCCGTATGTGGTGGATAAATGGGCGAAGCCTCTCTCGGGCGATATCTTCTATAGCAAATATCCCATCACACGATTCACTCAAATCCATAACGATACATTATGGCCATTGGCGTATGAGTTTCAGTTGGAGATAAACGAAAAAAACATTCGAATCGTGGGGTGTCATTTGTTAAGCACCAACAACCTAAGTGAACAACGCTATACATTAAAGAAATGGGAGGACCTCTCTACCCTTCCTACCTATTATAGTATATATAAGGAGGGAAAAGTGAGACGAACAGCTGAAGTAGAACTGGTCTTAAGTCACATTCAGAAGGTGGCGCTCCCCACCCTTATCATGGGAGATATGAATGATATGTCGGGCATGGCTCCACTCAATCGAATAGAGGCAGATGGATATCAAGATGCTTGGTGGAAAGGCGGAACAGGCTGTGGCATCACATTTGTAGAAGGATGGATGCGGTTCAGACTTGATCATATAATGTATGATACATCATTTACACTTGTAGATATCAATGTGATTGAGACTCCCCTATCGGACCATCGACCTGTAATAGGCTCGTTCAAGTTAAAATCAGAAGATATTTAAACTGAACTAGAAGAAGTTAGGAGAGACACATACGATTAAAATTCAAAAATTTAATATATTTGCACCCAAAATAAATCTAATGATTTTGAAAAACATATAAATTATATCATATGAAACGATTATTTACACTTCTGTTTCTTTTAATTGGATTATCCCTATATGCAGTGGAGAGTGTTCAACAAACCAATGTGGACGGATACGATCGAATCTATTATGTTTTCACTCCATCTAGTTTTAACGCAAATGAGCAATATTCAGCAATGATATTGTTGCATCCACTGGGGATGTCGGCTGAAACCTTTATGACTATGTGCAATCCACAAGAGATCAGTGACAAAAACAATACCGTGGTTGTCTTCCCAGAGGCATTAGATGAGCAAGATAGTGAAATCATCAGTGCAATAAATGCGTTAAGTAAGGCTGACGCATTACCTGCGGGAGCTGGAACAGAAAAAGTATGGGGTGCAGGCGCCCGAATTAGTTTGGATGACATAAAGAAGATGGCAGGTCCGTTAGCATCTATGTTGAGTGTAATGTACAAAGGAATTGTGGCAGCAGGTTATGCAGAGCTCAATAAGAATGTTGATGACATAAAATTTTTGAATACGGTAATCAGTGAATTACAACTAAACTATCATGTAGGTAATACTATCTATATGGCAGGAGCCTCTATGGGAGGTGCGATGACTTACAGATATGCCTTCACGCCGAATAACAAGGTCTCTAAGATTGCCGTGATCAATGGCTTTGTCAGTGCAGCAACCGATACAACCCATGCATTAGCCAAACCAGTATGTATATTCCACAGCATCAACGATGAGGTGGTCAGCTATACAGGAGGACTCTTCAACGGACCGATTGCACAAGATGTTCAAACCATAGCCAATAAGAATGGTTGTGGTTCGTATACGTCGATGGCTATACCCGACACAAAAGCCGATAATATCACCATCTATAAAGCAGAATATACCTGCAGTCAAGATCAAGAGGTCTATTTTTACTTAGCAGACAATGCCAGTCATTATCAGATTCTTAATAAGAATGACAATGATCTGGACTATGTAGAAGAAGTGGAGAAATTCTTCTTCCATAAACAATCATTGGATAACAAAGAGATCAAACAGACAACTATCACCCTCTATCCTAATCCAGCTACAGATGAGCTCTATTGTTCAGTAGAAGAAGGAGAGTATGAGATCCTAAATCTACTAGGACAAAGATGTATGAAAGGAGAACTCGCAGGAGGCTCACTATCCATCTCTCAGTTAAAAGAAGGAGAATATATCTTTATCCTTCAGACAGAGGCAGAAATCATACGCACCCGTTTAGTTGTAAAGAAATAAGTTGTTAGTAAATAAAAGATGAAACGCATACGGGGATAGTTGAAAAAACTTATATTTGCACCGCTAAATAAGTATATTGAGAGAATATTTTAGAATTCTAATTAAAATAGTACTATGCAATTAATTGACAATTTCAATTTTGCCGGAAAGAAGGCAATCGTTCGTGTGGACTTTAATGTTCCATTGAACAAAGAGACAGGAGAAGTAAGTGATGACACTCGTATTCGTGGTGCTCTTCCAACAATTAAGAAGATCATTGCAGACGGAGGTTGTGCAATTCTTATGAGTCACATGGGTAAGCCAAAGAATGAGGACCCACACAAAGGTGACCCTAAATTCTCTTTGAAGCAGATTGTTCCAGCAATTGAAAAATATCTTGGTAAGATTCAATTCGCAGCAGATTGCGCTGATGCAGCAGATCAAGCAAAGAACTTGAAGATGGGTGAAATCCTTTTGTTAGAGAATCTTCGTTATTATGCAGAAGAGGAAGGTAAACCTCGTGGTATAGACAAAGAAGATCCTAAGTATGATGAGGCAAAGAAAGCCATGAAGGATTCTCAGAAGAAGTTCGCTAAGACATTGGCTTCATACGCTGATGTATATGTAAACGATGCATTTGGTACAGCACACCGTAAACATGCTTCTACAGCTGTTATCGCTGACTCTTTTGATGAAGCTAACAAGATGTTCGGTTTCTTGATCAACAAAGAAGTTGAAGCTATGGATAAGGTATTGAACTCTGCTCAAAAGCCATTCACTGCTATCATGGGTGGAGCTAAGGTATCTGACAAGATCATGATCATCGAAAACTTACTTGACCGTGTTGATAATTTGATCATCGGTGGTGGTATGACTTATACCTTTGTTAAGGCATTGGGTGGAAACATCGGTAACTCACTTTGCGAGGCAGACAAGCTAGATGTTGCTATGGAAGTATTGAACAAAGCAAAAGCAAAAGGTGTTAACGTATTGTTACCTGTTGATGCTGTAAACGCTGATAAGTTCGATGCAAATGCTAATACAAATGTATCTAAAACAAACGAGACTCCAGACGGATGGATGGGATTGGATATCGCAGACGAAACTATCAAGACTTTCAGCGATGTTATCGCTAAGTCTAAGACAGTTCTTTGGAACGGTCCTATGGGTGTATTCGAGTTCGATAAGTTTGCAAAAGGAACTTCTGCAGTAGCTCAAGCTGTAGCAAAAGCAACTCAAGAAAACGGTGCCTTCACATTGATCGGTGGTGGTGACTCAGTTGCTGCTATCAATAAGAACAAGTTGGCTGACAAAGTTAGCTACGTATCTACTGGTGGTGGTGCTATGTTGGAGTATATGGAAGGAAAAGTTCTTCCAGGTATCGCAGCAATTCGCGGAGATAAATAATAGATTTTGAAAGTAGAGACGATGAGTTCATCGTCTCTACTTTTTTTTATAGATCACACTATTCCTTTATTAAAAAAAGATTTTATGAGAAACATTACGAAAACATTAGTATGCTTTGCAATACTTCTCACTAGTTTTCAATTGTCTGCACAAGACACAGTAAAAGCAGAAACAGACACTATTCTATCGGAAGAGAACGATACCACTACTTCAAACCAAGTAATACAAGCACTCCTAGCTATGCTTAATGATTCTGTTCACGGCGTAAAGGAGAATGTATATCTTCCAGAATGTAATGCTACAATACATGTCCCTCAAGGATATATGTATCTTGACAAGAAACAAACACAACACTTGATATCTGATTTTTGGGATAATTTACAAGATGATGATATATTAGGTTGTCTTGCGATTGACACAGCACATCTGTTTATGGAGATCGAAACAGCCTTCCTTATCTATTTCGATAAGTGCGGATATGTAAAAGACGATGATGCCAACAGCATCGATTATGATGATATGTTGGAAGGTATGCAGAAATCTGCAAAGGAAAACAGTCAGATGAGAATCGAAAATGGTCTCGAGGGCTATGATTTAGTTGGTTGGGCAGAACGTCCTTATTATGACAAGGATTTGAAAGTCCTCCATTGGGCTAAACAACTGAGATTCTATAATGATGAAGACACATCAAATATATTGAATTATGATATACGTGTGTTAGGTAAGGATGGATATATGATCTTACAAGCTGTATCTGACATGGAAGAATTTCCTAACATAAAAGCTGCTTCAAATCAAATTATCTCAAGCATACAGTTTGACGAAGGTTATACATACAATGATTTCGACCCAACAAAAGATAAAATTGCAGAATGGACAATCGGTGGTTTGATCGCTGGTAACATCCTTGCAAAAGCTGGTATCTTTACAAAATTAGGCATCCTACTTGCAAAATTCTGGAAAATCATCTTGGTAGCGATCGTAGCTATCGGTGCTTTCTTCAAAAAGATTTTTGGCAAGAAAGAAGATGATGACGTACAATTTGAAGAGACAAAAGAGGAAGAAACGCCAAAAGAAGAAGAAAAGGAATAATCCCTTTCTCATCACCTGTCACATTGTACAACTATCTATGTAACAGGTTATAACACAACAAAGAAGCCGTCTTAGATAAAAGGCTGGATCTTAATTCCAACCACTAAGACGGCTTCTTCTTGCTTTATCAATTAACAAATCTTTTTACCTGGATATATCAATTGGAATCAACCAATAAGCACAGACATCTACCCCCTCCCGCTTGGCTGGTAGTAAAAGAGGGAACTGATCAATCGCCTGCAAAGCATCTTTCGTGAATTCTTCATTAATCTCTCGAAGAACAACTTTCTTTAGAATCTCTCCTTTAGATGAGACCAGCACTTTCACCATCATTCTTGTTGCATTGAAAGTGGGAAGAAGATTCTTATTGTAGGTCATCTTTTTATACAGAAAGTCATGCATCTCAGGGATTCCACCGGGATATGCAACTGGAGTGTCTGTCAAGAGCCATACCGTATCACAGGACAGAGAGTCATTTGACAACTCAAATGCAGGTCCCTTATCTTTTTGTGCAGTCGCTGAAAAAATAGTCATTGACAACCCTATTGTCAGCAGTAATTGTATTGTCTTTTTCATATCTCTTCTAAATTAACCGTTTTCTATTTATTCAAAAATAGAAGATTCTTCAATATGAATGCAACTTTTAAAGCAATTTTTTTAATTCAAAGAAATGATTCACACAAGAAGGAATCTCTTCCCTTCGATGGGTAACATAAATCATTGTTTTACCAGGTTGAGTGCAGTAATGTTCTATCACCTGTCGGCATCGTTTTTTATGCACCATATCCAATCCATGCAATGGCTCATCCAATATCAGTAGGTCAGGATTCTTCACCATTGTACGGGCCAATAAAACAAGACGTTGTTCGCCTCCTGAAATCTTTAAAAACGATCTATCTTTCAGATAATCAATCTGTAACAGTCTCATCCATTGTATAGCCAATGCCTCTTGCTCAGGAGTACATTTTCGGAACAATCCGATGGTATCGAATAATCCAGAACCAACAATTCTCAAACAAGATTGATCCTCACGAAAATAGAGATGCATCTCGGACGAGATATACCCTATGGGGCGTTTGATATCCCAGATACTCTCACCTGTTCCCCGACGCTTATCAAAGATGGTTAAGTCCAACGAGTATCCTCTTGGATTATCCGCCGCCAACAAACTTAATAACGTAGATTTACCGGAACCATTCTGACCAATCAGAGCCCATTTCTCTCCCTGCCGAATCGTCCAGTTCAGATCATCAAAAAGCGGTTTATGATTGTATGAGATAGAGATATGATTCATCTTCAGAACATACTGACATGGAGGAGCAATCATCTGGTTGAATAATGGAAACTTATCCAACGAGACCTCATCAGTCCCTTCCTTTTGCATCATGCTTCTCTCGATATCTTTTCTATCCACAACCTCGTAACGCATAGTGTCAGCCTTCAGAATATGAGTTGTTGCTTGAGGTATCTCATTCAAGGCAGGAACCAAGAAGATCATCTGTTGGATTGCAGAAAGCTCAACTAAGAAAGCATCCAGTTCCTTTCTTGTCTCCACATCCAAGCCGATAAAAGGATTATCAAAAATGATTATAGCAGGGTGCTTTGCCAAAGCCAGGACGATAAGTAAACGTCGAAGCTCACCTGAGGAGAGCATGATGAGATGTTTGCCATACAACACATCCACATGCAATCGTTGACACAACCACTTAACATATTCATTATCAGGGACACGAGAAAGAAGTTCCTCAACCGTAGGTGTGAATTCGTTTTCCAAGGCATGGAAACGTTGCTGATAGTACATGTTCTTGTAATCAGACAACAAATAAGCCGATTCGAATGAGACCTTACGAAGAGCGTCTAATGGATGAGTACTATTGGTCTTCGCTTGATAATCAGCTGTCCAGAAGAGATAATCGATGCTTCCCGATTTGACAGCATACTTCCCTACCAGCAAATCCGCCAGCAGGGTTTTGCCTGCACCATTTGGACCAACGACACACCACTGTTCATTTGGGCAGATCGTCCAGTTGATTGGAGCAGGGAACTCCATTCCATAGATTCTAGGAAGAACATTAGAGAGTTGAACAATCGGGGTAGTCATTTCAGTTTAGTGTTTCATCGCACGATCCATCTGTCTTCGATCATCCTTTTCCTTCAACGATTCACGTTTGTCGTACTCCTTCTTACCTTTGGCCACAGCAATCTCCATCTTAGCTAAGCCTTTTTCATTTATAAATAACTTTGTCGGTACAACAGTGAAACCCGTATCTTTCGTTTGTCTGCGAATCTTTTGCAACTCACGTTTAGAGAGTAATAGCTTACGATCTCTGCGAGGCAGATGATTGTTATAGGTGCCGTAGAAGTATTCGGAGATATTCATATTCTTCACCCATAATTCACCATCATTAAAATAGCAAAACGTATCGACTAGACTTGCTTTTCCTAATCGAATAGATTTTATTTCAGTACCTACCAATACAATACCTGCCTGATAGGTGTCAATCAATTCATAATCAAACGTAGCACGTTTATTTCGAATCAGTACATCATTTTTTAGTTTTTCCATAATCTTTCAAAATTATCATCCCACTACTCTATTATTCTTAGCATTACGTATCCCACTGCTCTAGGAATCAAGAACATAAGAGCAAAAGCAATTAATGTGAGCAGTCCCCTATGGTTATCCCCCAACTTACGGAAAAGGATAGGTAATCCGCACCATATTACATAAGCCACATAGATATTCAGAACTGCCAAAAAGAAAAACGGAGGGATAAACATCTGAATCATATCCATGCACCACATAATAGAGGAGGAAAAGACAGTTAACGTAAAACACCCATAGAAATTATCTTCGCCAGAAGCCTCGCCAGCCACCCATTTGATGCGAAGAACTTCATTCAGCAATAAGACGGAGAAATAAACTCCGGCAAAAAGAGAAGAGAAGCGAACCAGCGTATCCCGCAAGAATTCCGAGAAGACGAGATCACTCCATCTGAAAAGAGCATTTAAGAATGTGAGGCTCAAGACCAACATGATGCATGGGAAGAAAAAATTTTTTCTCACCAGACTAACATTCTGATAATCCTGAATGATATGACCCCATTCTTCTTGCGGAAGGTGCACCAATTTAACAATCCGTAAAAAAATGGATTTTATCAAATTTACTATTTTAATTAAATACTCTTTCATTTTTTATTTCATTGAGTTCGCAAAAGTACAATTATTTTCTTATTTTTGTTCGATATTTAAAATCTTTAAGAAATGGCTACAAATAGTAAATTAAGTATAGGTAAAAAAATATTAATAGCTATATGGATTCTGTTTATTTTAGGGATTATAGCAATTTTCACTATATTCAAGCTCATAAATGATGGAAAAATAGGCTTTTTGCCACCTATTGAAGATCTTCAGAACCCTAAAAACGTCTATGCTTCCGAAATCTACTCGTGTGATATGAAAGTATTGGGACGTTACTTTAAAAGTTCAAACAATCGTGTATATACCCCATACGAGGATTTATCACCCTATTTAATTGAAGCGCTTATTTCAACTGAGGATGCTCGATACTATGAACATTCAGGAATTGATGGACGTGCATTGTTCCGTGTAGGAATCAAAACCCTTTTAATGGGACAAGACAAAGGAGGAGGTAGTACCATTTCTCAACAATTAGCTAAACTGATGTTTACCGAAGAACGTGCCCAAAGCAAGGTCGAACGTACGAAACAAAAGCTTTCGGAATGGGTAATTGCCGTTAAGTTAGAAAAACTCTACACGAAGGAAGAGATCATGACAATGTATTTCAATCTGTTTGACTGGAACAACAATGCTGTGGGAATCAAATCAGCTTCTCAAATATACTTCAACAAATTACCTAAGGATTTAACGAAAGAAGAAGCTGCCTTACTTGTTGGAATGTTCCAAAATCCAACGAAATACAACCCTCGCAAAGAAAAAAACAAACAAGCTTGTCTTGAACGACGAAATATTGTGCTTTCTCAAATGTATCTGAAAGACCATATTACAAGGGCTGAATATGATTCATTGTCTGCTATGGAGATCAAACTAAACTTCCAGAAAGTGGATCATAAATTAGGATTGGCTCCTTATTTCCGTGAACATTTAAGAATGGTTATGAACGCAGAGAAGCCTAATCCGAACAGCGGACAATACCGATGGGCCAAAGATAAGTATAGGGAAGACTCTCTCGCATGGGAAACAGATCCACTCTATGGATGGTGCAAAAAGAACTTGAAACCCGATGGCACCCCTTATAATCTATATACAGATGGATTAAAAATCTATACTACAATAGACTCTCGTATGCAACAATATGCAGAAGAGGCTATTAAAGAGTATTTAGGAGGCTATCTACAACCGCTCTTCTTTAAAGAGAACAACTTGGCAAAAAATAAAAAGGCACCTTTCTCAACTACTTCTACACAAGCTCAGGTTGATACCATTCTTACCAGAGCTATGAGAGGAAGCGACCGCTATTATTGGTTAAAGAGAGCAGGAAAGAGTGAAAAAGAGATACGAGAGGTATTCAACACACCAACACAGGTTACCATCTTCGACTGGGAGAATGGCAGTAAAGATACAATATTATCTCCGATGGATTCAATCCGTTACCAGAAAGCCTTCTTGCGTTCGGGTATGATGTCAATGAATCCGTTCAACGGACATGTGTTGGCATACGTGGGAGGACCTGATTTTAATTTCTTCCAATACGATATGGTATGTACCGGTCGCCGACAAGTAGGTTCCACAATCAAACCATTCCTATACACTTTGGCAATGATTGATGGTATGGACCCATGTTCTGAAGTACCTAATGTGCAACCTCACTATGTTGATCCATACTCCGGACAAGTATGGGAACCAAGAAATGTTCCTTACGGAGAAGAAGGTAAGAAAGAGATAGGAAAGATGATTACATTGAAGCGAGGACTTCAAACTTCAAACAACTGGATTTCAGCACATTTGGTATTACAAATTGGTGCCGGACGATTTGCGAACTTCCTTAATAACTCACTCGACTTAAAGAGTCATGTAGAACCTGTGCCTCCAATCTGTTTAGGCGCTATGGATGTCTCAATCAGTGAGATGGTATCAGCCTACACCGCTTTTGCCAACAAAGGAATCAAAGCATCACCGTTGTATGTTACCCGAATTGAAGATAATCAAGGGAATGTGATTGCTACGTTTGTACCACACATGAAAGAGGTATATAATGAAGAGACAGCATCTAAGATGATTGCATTGCTTCAGGGCGTTATGAATGGTGGAACAGGATTGCGTCTGCGTACCAAACGATATAGCTATTGTATTGGATGGGAGACACAAGTGGCAGGAAAAACAGGTACCACCCAAAACAACTCAGATGGATGGTTCATGGGCTTTGTGCCAAGTCTGGTAACAGGCGTTTGGGTTGGAGGCGAAGACCGAGACATCCACTTCGACAATATACGTAACGGACAGGGATCAGCTACTGCTTTACCTATATGGGGAACCTATATGAACAAGGTTTACAATGACTCAACAATTGGGTATTCCCGTTTAGAACAATTCGTTACTACGCAAAAGTATAATTGCACAGGTAATGAAAAAAGTACAGCAATTGATGAAACCGCAGATGAGATGATTCTGTTTTAAGGATGATTAGAAAAAACTAAAGAAAGTATGGAAATTAAAGATAGAGTACTTAATAACCTGGGTGTTTTAGGTCAGTGGAGCAAGTTGGCTCATGGTTATTTTATGTTTCCAAAATTAGAAGGAGAGATTGGTCCTCACATGACATTCCGAGGAAAAGATGTATTAAATTGGAGCATAAACAATTACTATGGATTGGCAAGTAATCCTGAAATAAAAAAGAAGGAAGCAGAACTAGCAGCCCAATATGGATTCTCCACCCCAATGGGGTCTCGTCTGATGACGGGTCAAACCTCCCTACATGAAGAGTTAGAGACTAAGCTGGCTGAGTTTGTCCAGATGGAGGATTGCTTTGTTCTTAACTCTTTTTACCAAGGAATGATATCTATCATTGACTCGTTATGCAACAAAAACGATACCGTCGTATATAGCTACGATGTACATTCCAGTATTCAAGACGGAATACGCTTACATTCGAACCGCCGTTTTATCTACTATAAGAACGATATAGAACAGATAGAAGAGCAGGTGAAGAAGGCTTGCGAGGCTGCCAAGGAGAAGGATGGAGGTGTCTTGTTTGTAACAGAAGGAGTCATCGGTGTGACAGGTGAATTTGCACCAATCGATCAGATTGTTGCGCTGAAGAATAAATATAATTTTCTGTTGATTGTAGAGGATGCACATGGATTTGGAACGATTGGTCCTAATCGAATCGGTGCTGCCGATCATTTCGGTGTGCAGAAAGAGGTTGATTTGTTGGTTGGAACATTTGGAAAAGCAATGAGTATCATTGGCGGATTTGTGGCAGGAAGTGAAGATCTAATCAATTATCTTCGCTATAATATGCGTTCACAAACTTTTTCAGAAGCCTTGCCTTCCGCCATCACGGCAAGTGCCATAAATCGTCTGGATTATATCATCAATCATCCAGAACAATTAAAGAAACTGAATACCATCACAGATGCATTGCAGAAAGGTTTGCGTAAAGCAGGATTAAATATTGGAAATACCACATCGCCGGTTACCCCTGTTTACATGCAGATGGAAAACATACAGGAGGCAGTCCACATGATGATGGATTTACGAGAGAATCATGGCATCTTCTGCGTGAACATCCTCTATCCGTATATTGATGAAGGACAGGTGATGATACGTCTGATCCCTACTCCACTCCACACGTTGGATGATGTGGATTACACTATCAATGCCCTAAATAAGATCAAAGAAAATACCTTAGCAGGTAAATACAGAGATAACAACCCTATTGCACCAGAATAGTACAAATACTCCATGGAAGAGAAAGAAAAGTATATGAAGAAAGCCATTGAGATATCCAAGAAGAGTGTTCTCAATGGAGGAGGTCCTTTTGGCGCTGTGATTGTCAAAGATGGCAAGATAGTAGCAAGTTCTAACAATAAAGTAACCCTCAATAATGACCCCACCGCACATGCTGAGGTGATGGCCATCCGGAAGGCATGTAAGAAACTGAACACTTTTGACCTGTCTGGATGCGAACTATATGCATCCTGCGAACCTTGTCCGATGTGTCTATCCGCCATGTATTGGGCACATATCGACCGTTACTACTATGCGAATCAGAAGGAAGATGCAAAGCAGATCGGCTTTGATGATCATTTTATTTATGATGAACTTGACAAGAAACCAGAGAAAAGAAGTATGCCCAGAGAACAGCTATTACATGCAGAAGCATTAAAAGCATTCAAGATGTGGGAGGAAAAGGAAGACAAGACCGAATACTAAATTTTTCTCAAATAACCAAATATTTACACTAAAAGTTATCAACAATTCAGCTTTTTACTGTTGAAAACTATATTAATAAATCATAAGCAATACCGATGAAATGGTGTATATTTGTTTTGCTTATTATGTTAATAAAAATTAAATGAGGGAGAACGTTCTTAAGCGATCTGATTCTCCACTGCAAATTAAAAAAATATATATATGTCAAAGTATTCTAAATGGGGTGTTTTGATGACATTCTGCTGTATAATTTCTTGTTTTTCGTTATCAGCAAACACACTAACGTTAGGTTCATCAAATGCTACATATACCAATCTAAGCTCCGCTGTTGATGCTGCAAATCCAGGAGATACAATATTGCTCACAAGTGATATCTATTTAAGAAATTCCATTTGGGTCGGCAAAAACATAACACTACTCTCCAACCACGAAGGGGGATACTCTATAAAAAAGAGAAATTCCCAAGATCTTGCAAGTATCGGAATCAGTCAAGACACTTTAAAGGTGATAAATGTTCACTTCGATCTGAACAATCAAACGAGTTACTATCAATCCACTAATAAATATTATTACTTCGTCACCATCACGAGTGAGGGAACATTGTATATGGACATCAATTCATCCATTCGCAACGGAAGTGATGGCGCTGTACTGAATGTATGCGGAACAGCCATAGGTGTGACAGTATGTGATAATCAAAGTTCACAAGCTGATCTGGGTATCGTTTATCTCTTATCAGGTGGTAAGATGATAAACTCCCGTATATACAAAAACAAACTGAAAGGAAACAATATGACGGCTGTGTATATGAGCGGTGGTTCACTGATTAATTCCACTATTGCCGATAATCATTCAACTTCCAGACTATATACTACTTATGCAATCAATTCATCTGGTGATGGTTGTATAATCGAAAACAGTATTGTTTATGGGAACGACAACTTCTATATTCAAAACGCTCCTACCGTCAACTACTCATGTATTCAGCTAAGGGATCTTTCAAAAGTCAGAGGTGCCAATAACATAAACGATGATCCTAATTTCTATTCTGATTATAGTTTGCCTAAATCTTCACCTTGCGTAAACAGCGGAAAAGATTCTTATATTGAATCACTGACTAAATATGATATAGAACAGAATCGCAGAAAAAGAGAGTCTTCAGTGGATATGGGTGCATTCGAGTACCAGCCTGAATATTACAAGACCTTCGATACTCGCTATTCATGTGGAAAACCATTCACATGGATCAATGGCGAAACCTATACAGAAACCACCTCCACACCCAAAGATACCATCTGGGGTGGCGTTCATTGTGATACAATCGTAACACTCGATTTAACTGTTTATCCTTCGGTTGATACTACCCTAATCCCATCGTATGAGCTAACTAAAATCGCATGTTCTGGAGAAAATGTCACCTTCAATTTCTCGGCTCAGGATTCAATTCGGACAGAATTGCAATGGATAGATGAATCAAATACGCCAGTGGGTACGGGAGCCTCTTACGAAACTACCATTGGTAGCGTAGATAAAACATATCGATTAATCACTTCGCTTGAAGGAGGTGTTTGTCCCGACACAATCTATTACCACGCCAATGTCAATCATTCATTGGCAACCTCGTTGCGGACTGCAACAATAAACGCTTATTATGCTCAGTCTTGTCTGTCTGACAGTATCGGACTAGATACGTTATTGCCTGTCGTAAGCTACTGTTCTGACTATACGTCCATTCAATACTATTATCAACTCAACGATGGTGACTGGACTCTCTGGGATGGAACAAAACCATACGGATTAGCTAACAATACAACTCTACGTTGGAAAGTGGAAGTAATCACTGAAGATGAAACCATCGAATCTATCGTATCGGATCTACAAACTATTACGTTGATCGATACAGTCACACCTGTCTGGAATCTATCCAACACCAATCAATATCTTCCAGTTCAGGATTCTATCACTGGAATCGTTGACCTATCAATAACTCCAAATGATCTACTACAATACGTCTCCGATAATTGTCTTGAACAGGCCACTCTCCTATTCAGCACAGATAGTATATCATTTAGTGATTTTGATGGATATCAAACACAGTTTAATGTCTTCAATGATACTTCCTTGACCCTCTATTGGAAAGTAGTGGATGGTTCTGGAAACACATCTGAAGTTCTTCCTTTACACTATAGTATTGAAAAGAACTCGGAGGTCAATGACACCCTTTATGCAATTGTAAGAGATACAAGCATATGTAATAGTGACTTCCCTTATAACTGGCACGGACACACCTTCGTTGAGAACAATGAATCAGCGGTTGTGGGAGCTGCCCACCTGACGGTGCATGTTGACAGTTCATTCTTTCACACGGATGTCATCGTAAACTATGCTCCTATTGTATGGCGTGATAGCATTACCTATAGCAAGGATACCGTTATAACCGACTTCCATAAGATAAACGAAGGAACATGCGACAGTATCTATTCTCTTCACCTTACAATCAAAACGGAACCTATCTTAGATGATACAACAATCATTGATACAATGGTATGTATCGGTGCCCTCCCTGTAGAGATCGATGGACATCTGTTCACTTTCGACGGTGAAAAAGATACACTGAACAACACCATCACCATTGTACATATTGACAGTTCATATTATCGTGTAGATACAATTAAAAGCGAAACACCTATCGTATGGATGGATAGCATTGTCTGCGACCATGATACGGTTATCACAAATTTCCATAAAATAAACGAAAATGCATGTGACAGTATATGTACGCTTTACTTCACGTTGTTGAATGGAATCATTCACTACGATACAACCCTCTGTATCGGTGCTCTTCCTGTGGAGATCAATAATCACATCTTCACCTTCGACGGTGAAAAAGATACGCTGGACAACATCATCACCACTGTGCATGTTGATAGTTCATATTATCGCGTAGATACAATTAATAGCAACACGCCTATCCTATGGATGGATAGCATTGTATGCGACCATGATACGGTTATCACGAATTTCCATAAAGTAAATAAAAATGCATGTGACAGTATATATACACTATACTTCACGTTGGTGAATGATACCATTCACTACGATACAACCCTCTGTATCGGTTCCCTCCCTATCGAAATTAACAATCACCTATTCACTTTCGACGGTGAAAAAGATACGCTTAACAATATCATCACGACCGTGCATATCGATAGCTCATATTATCGCGTAGATACAATAAAAAGTTATGAACCAATTGTTTGGCGTGATAGCATTACGTATGCAAGGACAACCACTGTGACCGATTTCCACATACCAAATGCTGGAATGTGTGATAGTGTCTTCTCCCTTGTCTTCACACGATTAAGTGATACAATCATCCATGATACGATGATATGTATAGGCTCTCTACCAATAGAGATCAACAACCATCTATTCACTTACGATGGAGAAAGTGACACAATAGGCAAGACGATTACGATTGTTCACTATGATAGTTCGTATGTAAAATTTGATACATTGGCTGTGTGTGTAGGTAGCAAATACAAATGGATCAATGGCATTAGTTATAACAACGGTTCATCATATGACATCATCTACAACAAAGAGAATGAAGGTACGTGCGACTCTATCATATACATGCATCTTACCGTGCATAAGAAATTATCAAAAAGCATTGCTGACACCACAACTATCATAGGTTGTGCTAATTATGATGACTTACTATTGGGATTCGGTATAACACCAAATTCATATACAGACATCAGATGGTTCATTCAGGGAGAACAAATAGAAGAATGGGACGGTGTGCTGAAACATATAGAGAAAGCACCAGGATATGACAATTACATATATACGTTGGTGGCTCAAACGCCTGACGGTGCATGTTCTGATACAACCGTATATATCACATACTCAGATCACGACTTAGAAACGGGTGATACGATGAAGGTGATGAATCTGGATGCAGGAGAAAACTGTATGGCCAGAGCCCGTATCTTCGATTATATACCAGACTTTAATGACCGCTGTTCTTTAGAACCTATTGATACAGTATGTTATTTCAGAGTAAACGAAGGAGAAATATTTGAAGCCAACAAAGGAACATACTATAATTTCAATGATGGTGATATCATTCGTTGGGAAGTCGGAATGCGCAGACCAGACGGTAGTCCATATACCGTAAGCTCTGACCTGTTCTTCCAGACAGTCAGTGTGGTTGACCGAACAGCGCCTACGATTGACTCATTAGGACTCTCCAATGGTAATTTAATACACCCTGTTGTCGATTCTATTGTAGGAAACGTTACTGTAAACGTACCTCTTTCTGATATCACAGATCATATCAAGGATAATTGTGATGCCGCTGAGGACCTAATCATTTTAAGTGGAACGGACACATTGTCCATGGCTCCATTCAATGGTAGCTCATTCACACTGAATGCGTATTCACATCCTTCACAAACGATTTATTACGCGATCTCAGATAGTAAAGATAATACACGTCTGGATTCTGTGGTTTATCAAGTAGAACGAAACACTGTAGTAGGAAATGAATCCTATGCGATTGTACGTGATACCATGGTTTGTCCGGGAGAGATGCCTTACACTTGGCATAATGCATCATTTGCATCCAATGGTGCAACAGCCGTTGTTGGAGCTGCATACCTAACTGTCTGGATTGACAGTTCTATGTATAAAACAGATACCGTCATTGTTTGTGATTCCTACACATGGCGTGATGGAAAAACATACACTGTAAGCACAAACGAACCAGTTGTAAGAATAGAGAACACTGTAGGTTGTGATTCTGTTTACTCTTTGCATCTGACTGTCCTTAACACTACAGTTACAAATGATGCCATCACATTGTGCAAGAACGAACTTCCTTATAACTGGAAAGGATATTCAATAACTGGTGACACAACAATCCATTTCAGCAGTTCACTCGAATGTGACTCGGTTGTTCAGCTCAAGGTGACGATCTTACCAGAGGCTACAGAAACAATCGTTGTAGATACATGCGGCAGCTACTCTATCAATGGAGAAACATATACGGAAAGCGGAACATATACGCAATATTTAACTTCTGTAGTAACGGGTTGTGACTCCATCCTGACACTCCAACTTTCAATCGGACATCCAACCGAAAGCACAGAGACCATCACCGTATGTGAAGCACAATTACCATACAACTGGAATGGCTACTCCATCAATGAAGATACCGTGATTACAATAAAGAATCACATGGGCTGTGATTCCGTTGTTACAATTCATCTCAATCGTCTCCCATACACAACAGGAACCATCACAGATGTAGCTTGCGAAAGTTATACCATCAATGGAGAGACATTTACGGAAAGCGGAACTTACACACAACATCTTTATACAAAGAATGGAGGATGTGACTCTATTCTGACGCTACAACTTACCATTGGTCACGCGACAGAAGCAACAGAGACAATCACCATCTGCGAAGATCATTTACCATATCAATGGAATGACATTGAACTTAAAGGTGATACCACGCTACTCTATACAAAAGAGGATGGCTGTGATTCAATCATTCATCTCCACCTTATTGTATTACCTATCTCAACACAAACCATTACAGATGAAGCTTGTGGCAGCTATACATTGAATGGAGAGACTTATACAGAAAGTGGTATCTACGAGCAACATTTCACATCACTGCAAACAGGTTGTGACTCTATTCTGACCTTGAATCTAACCATCTGGCAAGCTGAAGAAAAAACAGAGTATGCAACGGTATCTCAAGCACAGTTACCTTATGTATGGAACGGATACAATGTTGAACGTGACACCACTATCCTATTGTCAACACAACATGGATGTGACTCTATCGTCACACTTCATCTTACAGTACTTCCATCACCTAATGTAACCATTACAGATACTGCATGTGGAAGTTATACATTGAATGGTATGACCTACACAACAAGTGGAACATACGAACAACATTTCGTCTCCGAAATAACTGGTTCTGATTCAACTGTCACGCTTATCCTCACAATCCTACAACCAACAGAAAGCATTGAGACCATCACAGTCTGTGAAGCTCAGCTTCCATTACACTGGAATGAATTTGAGATATATAATGACACCATCATAACCATTACAAATCAACAGGGTTGCGATTCAATCATCAACATACGACTCAATCGCACACCTGCCATCACAAGTACCATCACAGAAACGGTATGTGGTCAATATACATTGAACGATATAACTTATACAGAAAGCGGAACCTATACACAGAACCTCGTTTCCCTCATTACTGGATGCGACTCTATTCTGACATTGAACCTAACCGTCTTAAAAGAGACATACGGAACAGACACCTTTACAATCTGTCCAAAAGAATTACCATACGAATGGGAAGGATATAAGATCAGAACAGATACAGTACTAACCCTTACCAATGCACAAGGTTGCGACTCAATCGTAACCATTGTATTGAATATTGTTCCTGCCATCACCCAAACAGTCTATGTCGCTGCTTGTGGAAGTTATATACACAATGACTTTGTATATACCCAATCAGGTGTATATGAGCAGAAACTTGTCTCTAAAGTAACAGGTTGTGACTCAATCATACGATTGAACCTTACCATCTTATCACCTTCCTATGGCATGGAGAAAATCAATGTCTGTGCCAAAGATCTTCCATATCTGTGGGAAGGTCACGAGATTGTCAGTGATACCATCCTGACAATTCCAAGCATGAAGGGTTGTGATTCAACAATCACATTG
Source organism: Paludibacteraceae bacterium (assembly GCA_045113275.1). GTDB lineage: Bacteria > Bacteroidota > Bacteroidia > Bacteroidales > Paludibacteraceae > UBA1181. The sequence continues at coordinate 35,756 of JBGUIU010000209.1, read as the reverse complement.
AAACTAAATATCCTTCCTGTCCAAACAGTTGAGGTTTATGATACAATATGTGATGGAAGCTACTACTTCAATGGTATGAATTATACCAAGAGCGGTGTATATACCCATACGCTTACTTCCTCAGTTACAGGTTGTGACTCTATCGTAACATTACACCTACAAGTTAAGAAGTCCAGCCGATATGAAGAGACCCTTACAATATGTGACAATGATGAATATGCTGAATGGAAGGGAATAAAAGTATATGGAGACACAACTATCACAACAGTTAACGCTGTAGGTTGTGATTCCATCATCCAACTTAACTTAATCAAACTAAGAAGCTCACGCTCTGAGGTGACCGAAGAAAGTTGTCTCTCATTTGAATGGAATGATTCTATTTATACGGAATCAGGTACATACGAAAAACATTTCACAAACACAGAGGGATGTGATTCTACTGCCATATTGCATCTAACAATTTTGCAGCCATCTTATTATGCATTTGCCGACTCAGCTAAGATCTTCTACAACTGGAACGGTAAATCATATAGAACAACTGGCGATTATGAGCAGACCTTTACTAATAGTGTGGGATGTGATTCAATCGTCACACTGCACTTGACAATCCTTCCGTCTGAAGATCCTGTCGATTCTATCGAGTTCACATTATGTGATAATCTGTTACCATATATATGGGATGGTAAAGAGTTAACGCAAGAAGATAATATATTCACATACAAAGATCAGTATGACAGAGACTCATTCTTCATCGTGCATTTAAATATCCTTCATTCAAAAACAACCATAGAAGATGAATCTGCATGTGATTCATATCAATGGCATGGCAAGAAGTTTACAAAGAGTGGCATCTATTATGACACATTGCAAACAGTTGAAGGATGTGATAGTATCTGCCAATTGAATTTGACCATTCATCAGCGCACCAACGAAAGCGTTACGCTATCGTCTTGCCGTCATGAACTACCTATTAACTGGAAAGGATATCAAATTCAATCCGATACAACATTGCACCTCATCTCTCAGGCAGGCTGTGATTCAATCATTACGATTCATCTTGTGCTTCATGATGATATTCTCACAGCTCCTATTACAGAATCTGTATGTGGTAAGACCTATGAGTGGAGAGGAAAAGAATTGACTCATTCCGGTATCTATTACGATACATTATCAACCAGCTACGGATGTGATTCCATATTGTCTCTTAAACTGAATCTATATGCCATCGATACAGTTAAGATTGCCGATACCATCGTTATGGGTACGTCCTACACCATGTACGGATTCAATGTGACACCAGAAAAGATCGGAAGATATGAGTACACACAAACATTGGTTTCCCAAACGCAGTGTGACAGCATCGTTCTCCTAGATCTTCTTGTTCAAGGAAGAGATATCATCATTGATAATGTGTACATAACAGGAGGTGAAAGCATCATACGTAATGGTGTAATAGAGTCTAACCGCTTCTGTTCAACCGATTCGCTAACTATTCACTATAAGGTATTAGAAGGCAGACCAGACTCCTTCCGAATCGTATTTGATGACAAAGCAAAAGCGCAAGGATTTGATAACTTCAGAAGTATGGCATCCGAGCAAGGAAGCATCACCCTCATAGTACCAGAAAATGTTAAACCAGGTACGTATGAAGTTACGTTGCAACTCTACGGAGAAGGAAAAGTAAGTAACCACATCACAAATATTTTCCACATCGGAATCAATGAAAACCTACTTCAGGAAGTCGGTGGCAATATCATTAAATGTGATGATATACGTTATGATTTTGAAACATATAACTGGTATAAGAACGGTGAAGACCTCTCCTACACGGAGCAATCATACCGGGAGACATCCGGCATAGGAGGATATTATTCATTGATCTGTACAGGAAAAGATGAGCAAGAACTATATGTCTGCAGTCAGTTCATACAACCTATCCTCGGACCATTCCGAGTATGGACCCCAACAAAAGCAGAACGTGGAAAGGCAATTATTCACGTAGATGGTGTCTCTGATGCACAATTAGAGGGAGCCAACCTCTACATCTATGCATTAAATGGATTGACAATATACCATACAGATAAGGTTAAACATACCAATCAGATTTTTGTACCACAAGGCGCATATGTCTGCTTAGTTGAATTGGTTACAGGAGAATCAGCAACCTGCAAATTCATCTCTTATGGAAATGTCTTCGGAGGATTCTTTAAATAAGACGATCCCAAGCACCCATAAGTTCAGCCATTCATGCTAGATGTTTATAACTCACAATTGATTTAGTTGTGGATGCTATTCAAAATGCATAAATTTGTATCGGTTTTATAAAAAAGTAACAATTAGTATATGGACAATTTTATTGTTTCTGCCAGAAAATATAGGCCTACTACATTCTTATCTGTAGTTGGACAGCCTTCGTTGACTAGCACATTGAAGAGTGCTATCGCGAGTGGCAAACTGGCCCATTCCTATTTGTTCTGTGGACCACGAGGTGTTGGAAAAACAACCTGTGCCCGTATATTTGCTAAAACCATTAATTGCCTGAATCCTACCGCCGATCATGAGGCATGCAACGAGTGTGAGTCATGTAAGGCTTTCAACGAACAACGTTCGTATAATATTCATGAATTAGATGCTGCATCTAACAATAGTGTGGATGATATCCGTTCGCTTATCGAGCAGGTACGTATCCCACCTCAGATAGGCAACTATAGTGTATATATCATCGATGAGGTGCATATGTTGTCATCTCAGGCTTTCAATGCCTTCCTGAAAACATTGGAAGAGCCTCCGTCATATGCTATCTTCATTATGGCAACCACAGAGAAACACAAGGTTTTACCTACGATTCTTTCTCGTTGCCAGATATTTGATTTTAACCGTATTGGTATCAATGATGTTGTCAAACAACTTCAGATGATTGCTGAAAAGGAAGGAATCAAAACGGATGTGGAGGGACTTGGTATCATCGCCCAGAAAGCAGATGGTGCTATGCGTGATGCACTCTCCATCTTTGACCAAGTGACGGTTTGTACGGGTGGAGATGTAACCTACAAGAATGTGATCGATAATCTGAACATTCTTGATTATGACTACTACTTCAAACTGGTGAATAACTTCTGTGAAGGAAATATCTCAGAAGCCCTATTAACCTTTAACGAAATACTTAGCAAGGGATTTGACGCACAACATTTTGTTAGCGGTTTGAGTTCCCACTTCCGAAATCTCCTCGTATGCAAGGATGAGAAAACCATCTCTTTAATGGAGGTGGGCGATGAGACTAAAAATCTATTCAAGAAACAGGCACAGACCTGTGAGGATGATTTCCTAATCAAAGCGCTGATGCTTGCCAACCAATGTGATCTTAACTACCGAGTCAGTAAAAACAAACGACTGCTTGTGGAATTGATGCTTATCCGACTTTGCCAACTGTCGGACAAAAAAAAAATATAGTGAATTAGAAGAGCTGCTTTCAGACATCCCTCTTCTCCTTGATCCTATATTTACAAAAGAAAATCAATCGCAATCAACGGTTCAGAAACCTCAGAATAGCACCTCTGCTGCTTCTGCAGCACCTACTCAACAGGTCGCTCAACCCCAGAGAACTGTCACAAGTTCTCCACAAACTTCTACAACCACCGTTTCTGCTCCTCGTCCATCAACAGTCGGACACTTCTCAATCTTTGAAAGTCTGAAAGAGAAAGAAATAAAAAAAGAAGAAGAAGAAAAGCTGGCAGAAATTGCCTTAAACACTCCATTCACACAGGAGATGATGATAGCTGCCTGGAACAAATATATCCGCGGAATCAATGAGAAACAGATTCTTCTCAATACCATGGAGAGTTGTAAACCTACCCTAATGGATAATTATAAACTTGTCCAGATGGTGGATAACTCAATTCAAGAAAAAGAAATGTTAAAAGAAAGGGTCTCCCTTCTTAATTTCCTACGCGTTGAATTGAAAAATGGCAGCATCACCTTAGAGGTGAAAATTGCTGAACTAAAAGATACTGTTAGAATCTTGACACCTAATGAGAAACTTCAAAAATTTGTCGAGAACTATCCGAAATTTGAGGCTTTCAAGGAAAAATATAGGTTGGAACTGGATTACAACTAAGCATTTTTATGAAATTACTACATACAAGCGACTGGCATCTGGGACATACAATCTATAATTATGATCGTATGGAGGAACAAGCAGCAATGTTAGAGCAAATGGTAACTCTCGTTGCTGAACATAAACCCGATGTATTTCTTCTTTGTGGCGATGTTTACCATACTTCACAACCTTCTTCATCCGTACAAACAATGTTTACTGATGCGATGGTGAAGATTCACAAGGCTCATCCCGACATGAAGATGATTGTGACTGCCGGTAATCATGACAGTGGAACGAAACATGAAATCTTTCGTAATCCATGGATGGCACTGAACGTTCATGTAATCGGCACATTAAACAAAATCAATAGCGCTGAACACATCATTGAAATACCACATAAGGGGTACATCATAGCCATTCCATACGTCAACGAACGAAATATGCCAGAGGGCTTCTTTCAAGAATTGCTAGAGCAAGTGAACAAGCGGAACACCGAGAATCTGCCAGTTGTAATGATGGCTCATACAACCGTCGGTGGTTGCGATTTCTCCGGTCATGATGATTGTTCTGAATATGTGGTTGGCGGCATTGACAGCATCGATATCCGTCAGTTCGGTGAAGGATATGATTATCTTGCTCTTGGACATATTCACCATGCTCAATATATTCCGGGAAGTCAGAAAAAAGCTCGCTATAGTGGAACACCTCTGCCCGTAAGTTTCGACGAGACCTATGATCATAGCATCACGCTTGTTGAGATTAATCAGCATAGCGAACGGGCTCAATCTGCTACGATCAGCATCTTCAACCCTCGTCCGCTTGTCACCCTACCCTCTCAAGGAATGGCTAGTTGGGAACAAGCCAAACAACTTCTACAAGAGTTCCCTTCCGACATCGAGGCGTACATACGGTTAAACGTTGAGATAGATGATTTTCTCCCACCAGAAGCTCAGATGGAAGCTGTTAACCTAACACAAGGAAAGAAATGTCGCTTCTGCTACATCAATGCGAAACGAAAGGAAAGAGAGAAATCGGAAACAAAGATTCTTACCGTACAGGAATTTCAATCAGAGAAACCAATTGACATCGCTCGACGATATGCAGAAGATTCGGGAGTGGATTTCAGCCAAGAGATGATTGAGATGTTCATGGAGGCACAGAAAATGGTAGAAGAAGAAATACGAGATTAAGAAATGAAGCTACAAAAACTGATTATACATAACATCGCTTCCATCGAAGATGCGACAATAGATTTCGCCACAGAACCTCTCTCAAATAATGAACTATTCTTAATTACAGGGAAAACAGGCTCTGGGAAATCTACTATCTTGGATGCTATCTGCCTTGCCTTATATGCCAATACGCCTAGATTGAAAAGTACCAATATGCAGGGTGATGTACAGGACGGAGCTAAATCCATGAAGATCAATGACCCTAGACAGTTAATGAGACACAATACGAGCGAAGCTTTTGTCTCTTTAACATTCCTGGGAAATAATCAAACGCTCTATGAAGCAACATGGTCGATCGCCCGTGCTCATAATAGGCTCTCAGGGAACATCCAAGATAAAAAATGGAACCTGAAAAATCTACATACTGGTACGGTTCTAACCAAAGTTGATGAGATAACGTCGGAGATAGCCCATGCAGTTGGCTTGGATTTTAATCAGTTCTGCCGGACAACACTTCTGGCACAAGGGGAATTCACCCGTTTCCTAAATAGTAAAGACGAAGAAAAAGCTGAGATACTAGAGAAAATAACAGGGGTGGATATCTACACAAAAATTGGTAAAAAGATATATGATATCACCGCATCGAAAAAGATGAATTGGGAAAGTGCACAACAGAAAGTAAATGATGTGCAGTTACTCTCTGATGACGAAATAGCAAAGTATCAGGAAGAGATAAAAAACTACAGCGAAGAAGATATAAGATTACTATCACAGATAGAATCGCTCAATCAAAAACGCTTATGGCTGAATAATCAAATTTCATTAAATAAAAAAATTGAGGATGCGAAAAAGAGTTATCAGCTTATCAATGAGAAGATTGAAAGCGACGACTATAAGAGAAACGCACAACTCATCTCTCTTTGGAAAGAGACCTCCGATGCTCGTGTCTGGTTAAATGACATCATAGATGCTTGTAATGAACAAAAGAAACAGCGGAACGAGCTCACTCATCTTTTTGATGATTTCAAGAAAATCAAAGCTGACGAACAGTGGTACATTCACAACGTAACAAATCTTCAAGAGGAGATAGAGAGATTAACCCAATACATAGATGCTCAAAAGGAGAAGATCGATACGTACGAAAAGAAAGCTGAACTTGTTCAATGGCTAAAAAACAGAGAGAACCTACATTCTAAAATAAAAAAGGAAAAGGATTCGATTCAGGCTGAAGATAACAGTCAAAAATCAGAATTAAAACCCACCTACGATACGCTACAAGAGAACTATGACAAGGCAGGGAAAGAGCTTGTTGAGTTAGAAAACTCGATAAAGCAACAGGAAGAACAACTGCAACAAACAGGTCTCGCCACATTACGAAAGACCAAAGAAGATCTCAATCAACGTCTCTCTTCCATTCAGATCGCACAAGATCGGATGGCGACATTAGAACGTGAGAAAAAAAATGTCAACAATGCAGAAACAGCATTAAAGAAACAACTCTCAAGCATCGAAGAACTAGAAAAACAGATACCGATCCTTGATGAAAAGGTACGAGAGGCAAAGATTCGGCTTGAAGCTTGTCAGAAATTCTATGAGAAACAGCGAGAATCCATCGATAAATGGGCTCAAAATATCCGTTCAAAACTACAGATAGGTGATGTGTGTCCGGTATGTCATCAAGAGATCACATCCGTTATACCTCATGAAGAAAACCTTGATTTACTGTATAAGCAAGCAGAAAAATCGTTGGAAGAGGTTGAAAAGGAATACCAAGAGTTGATAAACAAGCAGAATGCCCTCAATGCCAACATCCGATCAACAAAAGATAGTTACAAGATAGCAAAGGAAACCTTCGAAAATAATCACTCTCTCGAAGAGTGCATGAACAATGCGCTACAGGCATGTAAAAAATGCGCTATCAATGAATTAAGCGATATAACAAGTTCTCAATTAAGCGAATATAAGAATATCACTACCAATGAATTAACCATTGTAACTAAGCAGATAACAATAGCAGAAGAGGTTGAGAAGGAATTAGAAAACTATCGCAGAAAGGCCGATGCGTCACGCAAGTTCAAAGAACAGGAAAAGGAGAAACTTGATGCTGTCAAAACACAAATAACGAAAAGTCAGCAATCCATTCAATCATCAAAAGCGAATATCCAAACATACAATGACGAAGTAATCCATACAGAAGAGCAGCTAGCACAATGTATCAATGCTCAATTATGGGAGAAAAACTGGAAAGAGAATCCGTCAGATTTCATACAAGAACTAGAGATAAAGGCAAAAGCGTATTCAGATAGTCAGAAGGATTTACAAAAGAAAGAACAGGCTCAACAGGAGACGATTGCCATTCTGACAAATCTAAAAGAGAACATCTCGGAAGTGCTTAAACTGATGCCTGAATGGAATGATATAACAACTCATGACGCTTCCTCTACGCAGAATACGAATATCTTATCTGATATCAACAATAACAGATCCAAGATTGCAGTCTGCAAAGCCCAACTGACTGCAGCAGAAATGAAAGAACAGGAGAAAAAAGAATTAATAGACACTTTCTTCATACAATATCCTACTGTTACAAAAGAGATACTCAATTCGTTGCTCTCATATAAGGCTGAAGATATAACAGAGATAGAAAACAAACAAGATGCTTATGATAAAGAATTTATTGAAAAACGAAGCTCTTTGAAACAGTTACAAGATGAAGAAACAGAACTGAATAAGCAGAAACCTGATTTGGAAGAATCAGAATCGACAGCACATCTGACAGCGCAAATTAACGAGACAGAAAAACAACGAAGCCAAATCAACGAGAAAAAAGTTGGACTCATCCTACATCTTGAAGAGAACAAGAAAAAACAGGATCAACTCAAAGAGCTGATAAACGATACGACCACTAAATATGCTCTTTATGATAAATGGTCTCGTATCAATTCTCTGTTTGGTGATGCAACCGGTAAAAGTTTTCGTAAGATTGCTCAGAGTTACGTACTATCCAGCTTGATCTACTCTGCCAACCGATATATGAAGTCGTTGAGTGACCGTTATATCCTAAAGATAAAACCCGGCACCTTTGTCATTCTACTCGAAGATGCCTATCAAGGATATGTGCAACGTGCAGCCAGCACCATCTCAGGAGGTGAAAGTTTTCTTGTATCACTATCGCTCGCATTAGCCCTGAGTGATATCGGTCAGCAACTATCGGTTGACACTCTTTTTATTGACGAAGGATTTGGAACACTTAGCGGGGAACCGTTACAAAAAGCAATCAATACCCTACGTACACTTCATTCTAAAAGTGGTCGCCGTGTCGGCATTATCAGTCACGTGGAAGAATTAAAAGAACGGATAAATGTTCAGATTCAAGTACTTCAAGAAGGAAATCACTCTGATAGCAAGATCATTATCACTTCGTAAGACACCGACCTACTATTATAATATATGCATGATCTCCCGCAATGAATGAACCTCGTAATCAACCTCTTCTGAAGCGGCGAATGAATCAGGATGACGATTGAAGAACATTGTATGCAATCCAGCAGACTTCGCCCCAAGAATGTCGGTTGAGAAATTATCCCCAATCATCAGGGTACTTTCTTTCTCTGCGTGAGACATCTTCATTGCATATGTAAAAAATTCAAGGCTCGGTTTATTGGCCCCCGCATCCTCTGATAGAATGATACCATCAAAAGCATCTGATAATCCACAGGACTTCAGTTTACGGTATTGAACCTCATGAAAACCATTGCTGCACATATACAATGAATAACCCTTTTCTCTTAGGTAGTCCATCAGCTCACGAGCATCTGTCACCAGTCCAGGTTTATTTGCACAGAAATTGAGGAACACATCACTTACTTTCAGACAATAATCAGCTGTCGGATTAAACGATTGACCAGCAGCATCAACGCCAGTGGACAAAGGGATTCTAAACCTCTCTACCATAAGATAATCACGTTTGATTTCCCCTTTGGCATACGCATCCCATAATTCAATATTTGTCTTCCAATAAATCTTAGAAAATGTATCATACTCCTGAAAATAATTTCCCCACTGAAAGAGGTCAAACGTCTCCTTCAAGGAAATCTCAGCATTCCCGCGCGTATCATACAAGGTATCGTCAAAATCGATAAAGAGTGTCTTATACATAGGCTTTACATTATATATAATGCAAAAGTAACATAATAATTTAACTCGTTGAAAAAATTGGCTAAGGTTAAATGTTAACTCCGTAATGTAATTTAATCTCCTCCATGACAAAAACACTTTCAAGAGAACCTAAATGTTTGAATTGGCCAAGAACATTTAGAACAAACTGCTGATAATACTTCATATCAGGAGCATGCACCTTCAAGAAATAGTCAAATTTACCAGAGATGTTATAACACTCCGTAACCTCAGGGATCTCCATAATCATTTCGCAAAACTCATTTGCAATGGTTTTATTCAATGGAGTCAGCTTCACATGACAGAACACTACAAAACCTCGATTCAGTTTTTCTGCATCAAGAACCGTGATATATTTCTTAATATATCCTTCATTTTCGAGCCGTTTGATTCTCTCAAATGTAGGTGTAATTGATAGGTGAGCAGCCATTGCCACCTCTTTATTGGTCAAACGAGCGTTCTGTTGCAGTGTTCGTAAGATGACAATATCAGTCGAATCTAAATGGTCAAAAGAATTTTTTTCCATGGATTAACAATTTCGTTTATAAAATTATGCATACTTTCTATTTAACGATGCAAATATAGTTATTATTTCTGTATTTTAGAATATGCTTGGTTTATTTTTCTATTTACAATAATTTTGTCAGCATAAAACAAATGAGTAAATAACTAATTAAAAGAAAGGATACGAATATGGGAGAAAATAAATTACATTTAGAGACATTAGCACTTCACGTAGGTCAAGAACAAGCAGATCCAACAACTGATTCATGCGCAGTACCTATTTATCAGACTGCAGCATACGTTTTTCACAATGCACAACATGCAGCAGACCGTTTCGGACTTAGAGATGCTGGTAATATCTATGGTCGTTTGACCAACACGACTCAGTCTGTATTTGAGACTAGAATCGCTGCTCTCGAAGGCGGTACAGCAGGCTTGGCAGTTGCTTCAGGTGCGGCAGCTATAACATATGCATTGCAGAATGTACTACAGAATGGCGATCATATCATCGCAGGTGATAACCTATATGGTGGAACATACAATCTAATCACACATACGTTGACTACACAAGGTGTTGAGAACACGTTCTTAGACGTTAATAACATTGCTGAATTGGAGAAGGCAATACGTCCTAACACCAAGGTAATATATGCTGAGACATTTGGAAATCCAAATTCAGACGTAGCTGATTTTGAGGCCATAGCTGAGGTGGCACATAAACACAACATTCTGTTCATTGTAGATAATACATTTGCTCCGTTATTAGTACGTCCAATAGAGCATGGTGCAGATATTGTTGTAACATCTGCAACGAAATTCATTGGAGGTCACGGTAGTAGCTTGGGAGGTGTAATCGTAGAAGCAGGTCGCTTCGATTTCAAAGCAAATGCAGATAAATTCCCAACACTAGCTAAACCAGACCCATCTTATCATGGTGCTATATTTGCCGACGTAGCAGGTAGTGCAGCGTTTGTCACTCGCATCAGAGCGGTTCTTCTTCGTGATACTGGATCAAGTATCTCACCTTTCAATGCATGGATTTTGCTACAAGGTGTTGAATCATTACCATTGCGAATCGAACGTCATGTGGAGAATGCTATAAAGGTGGTTAATTATTTGGCAAATCATCCAAAAGTAAAGAGTGTGAGCCATCCATCTCTTCCTTCTCACAAAGATCATGCATTATACAAGAAGTATTTCCCTAACGGAGCTGGTTCTATCTTTACATTCGAGATAAAAGGAACGCAGGCAGATGCTTGGAAATTCATTGATTCATTGAAGATCTTCACATTACTTGCCAATGTTGCAGACGTGAAATCATTAGTAATTCATCCATTTACAACAACCCACTCACAGTTATCGGAAGAGGAGCTATCCAGACAACATATCACTCCTACCACCATACGTCTATCAATTGGTGTAGAGCATATCGATGATATCATAGCTGATTTGGATCAAGCCTTTAAGCAGATTTAACAACATACCACAATTAATTACGTAAGAAAATCCCCTCATGATTCCGTAAATCATGGGGGGATGCTTTTTTAAAAAAAGGCCGTGAGCTTCTAAGCCTCAATCACTCCCTGTAATATTTTATACGCTTCAGTGACATCAGCCACCTCAATAAAGAGGATGGATCTTTTCCCTGCCACATCCCGTAACTTACAACGTTCCAAATGATTTTGAAAATACGTAAGAATCTTACCAAACGCATCTGATTGGAAATAAGGAGAATCCTCTGTCTGAATAAAATAGCAAGTCATTCTGCCCTGTTTTAATGTTAGCTTTTCAAATCCTAATGAAATAGCTAACCAACGTAGCCGTACTAACATAAACAGATTCTGTGTCTGCTCAGGTATCCTACCGAATCTATCTTGCATTTTCGTCTCAAAGGCCTGAAGTTCCCCTTCATTCTTGACATTATCCAACTCACGGTATAAAGACATTCTTTCGGATACATTCTCAACATAATCCGATGGGAACGTCAGCTCAAGATCTGTTTCAACCTGACAATCTGTTACATACTGTAACTGCGGATCCAATGCACCTGTTTCTTTCTCTTTATATAATTCAGAGAACTCATCAATCTTCAATTCTGCCACCGCCTCATTTAACACCTTCTGATATGTCTCATATCCCAAGTCGGCAATGAATCCACTCTGTTCTGCTCCTAATAGATTACCGGCTCCTCGGATATCAAGGTCTTGCATAGCAATATTAAAGCCACTTCCCAGATCTGAGAAACTCTCAATTGCCTGTAATCTACGTCGTGCCTCAGGAGTAACCATTGTCAGCGGCGGCGTTAATAAATAGCAGAAAGCTCGGCGGTTGCTGCGTCCTACCCTTCCACGTAACTGATGTAAATCACTTAGTCCGAAGTTATGCGCATTGTTAATGATGATCGTATTACAATTTGAGATATCGATTCCCGACTCAACAATGGTCGTTGCCAACAAGACATCATAATCATAATCTAAAAAGTCTAAAATAATCTTCTCTAACTTCTCGCCTGGCATTTGTCCATGTCCCACCGCAATGCGGGCTTCTGGCACCAACCGTTTAATCAAGGAGGCGATCTCTTCTAGGTTCTGCACACGATTATTTATAAAAAACACCTGTCCATTACGGTCCATCTCATAACGTATTGCATCCCTGATCACATTCTCATTAAAGGTGTGTAATTCCGTCTGAATAGGATATCTATTAGCCGGTGGAGTATTGATAACAGAAAGGTCTCGAGCCCCCATCAGCGAGAATTGAAGAGTTCTCGGAATCGGTGTGGCCGTCATTGTCAACGTATCTATATTGACCTTCATCTGCTTGATTTTTTCTTTAACCGACACACCAAATTTCTGTTCCTCATCAATTATCAAGAGACCTAAGTCCTTAAACTTCACTTCCTTCCCTAACACTTTTTGAGTTCCTATCATAATATCGATAGTGCCCTCTTTCAGCTCCTGGATGATACGTTTACAATCCTTTGCCGAGCGAGAGCGATTCAAATAATCCACCTTACATGGGAACCCCTTCAAACGTTCAGTAAATGTTTTATAGTGTTGAAGTGCCAAGACCGTCGTAGGAACAAGGATTGCCACTTGTTTATTATCACAAACAGCCTTAAAGGCAGCCCGCACGGCAATCTCTGTCTTACCGAACCCAACATCCCCACAGACAAGACGATCCATAGGCAAGTCGCGTTCCATATCCTGTTTAACCTCTCTCGTCGTTTTTAGCTGATCTGGCGTATCCTCATACATGAAAGAAGCCTCCAATTCAGATTGTAAGAAAGTATCTGGAGAAAAAGCATATCCCTTCTCTTCCCGCCTTTTAGCATAGAGTGCGATTAGATCACGAGCAATATCCTTTACCTTCTTTTTCGTCTTCTCCTTTATGGTCTGCCAAGCCCCCGTACCAAGTTTATTAATGGTCGGTTCATCCCCCTCTTTACTTTTGTATCTTGATATTTTATGAAGCGAATGAATACTCACCAGGAGAAGATCATCGTTCTTATACAGAAGCTTGATCACCTCTTGTTTCTTACCGTTCACATCCACCTGTATCAATCCGCCAAATCGAGCCACACCATGATCAATATGCACTACATAATCACCCGGTTTGAAACTGTTCAATTCCTTTAATGTCAGGGCTACCTGACCATTTCGTGTCCGTTCAGAACGAAGAGAATATTTATGGAAACGGTCAAAGATCTGATGATCAGTATAACAACACAATCCCTCGTCAACATCAATAAATCCTTCGTGAAGTGTCTTATAAATAGGTGTAAAAGGGATGTTTAGATCTTTATCCTTAAAGATTGCCTCCAACCGATCAATCTGATGCTTATTATCACTCAACAGACAAATTTGGAACCCATTGCTCAATTGCTTTTGCAGATCAGAGGTAATCAAATCGAAATTCTTATGGAAGATAGGCTGAGGCAATACGTGAAACGTGATGGTATCGCACGATTTGAAACAACAATGTCCGCCAAAATCAATCAATCGAAAAGCGAGAAGATCCTTAATAAACGACTCCCGGTCAACATAAAGAGATTTATCCGAGGCCTTCTCACAAATCTCCGCAAGTGCATCATTAAAATATTGAAAATCAAATGTGTTTATGATCGTATTTTGAGGGAAGAATGAAAGGATTGTATCCGAAATACTTCTGCTCTCATGAATATTAGGAACAACATAGACAGAATCCTGACTACTCTTTGATAACTGGGTTTCGACTTCGAAGGTTCTGATTGAATCGACCTCATCGCCGAAGAAATCAACACGATAAGGATCCTCGCAAGAGAAGGAGTAGATATCCACGATACTACCACGGACCGAGAACTGACCCGGTTCATAAACGAAATCGACACGAGAGAAACCCAACTCAGTCAGTTTTTGAATCAAGAAAGAAGTATCAATAGAATCCCCCACTTTTATGCTAAAAGAATTATCTTTCAGCACTTCATTTTTCACAACCAGTTCAGCCACAGCCTCAGGATACGAAACGATTACGAACTGATCTTTCTGGCTATCCAAACAATTTAGGACCTCCGTACGTAGAATAACATTTCCCGCATCATGTTGAGGATCATATACAGAGGAAGATTTATACGAAGAAGGGAAGAAATAGACAAACTGATCCCCTAAGATTTGCACCATGTCATGATAAAAGTAAGCAGCCGTCTCAGAATCGTTCAGGATAAACCATTGATGAGTGACATTCATCTTTACCAAACACGAAAACAAAAGAGAACGGAAAGAGCCATCCATTCCCTTGATGTTAAGTTTTAACGAATCAGATTTCAACCATTTCTGTATCGCAAGCACCTGATTATTAAGGCTCAAGCGATTTAATAAATCAATAATTTCCACTCCTACGAAAAATTTTCACAAAGATAACGAATAAATTTCCAAACCATTTTTTAAATTTGCATAAACATAAATAAAATTTATAATAGTGGAGAATAACGACGGCATAGTTATTATACCAACGTATAATGAAAAGGAAAACATTGAGAATATATGTAGAGCAGTGTTTTCTTTACCAAAGCAATTTCATGTATTGATAATTGACGATGGATCACCAGACGGAACTGGAGCGATTGTAAAAGAGCTTCAGAAGGAGTTTTCTGATCGATTGTTTCTTATAGAAAGAGCTGGTAAACAAGGACTGGGAACTGCATATATAACTGGGTTCAAATGGGCATTACAGCACGATTACGAATATGTTTTTGAGATGGATGCAGATTTCTCCCACAATCCCAATGACTTGATAAAATTGCACAAGGCCTGTTCAGAAGAAGGAGCAGATTTAGCGATTGGTTCTCGATACGTCAGTGGTGTCAATGTTGTCAATTGGCCGATGGGCAGAGTTCTGATGTCCTATTTTGCTTCCAAATACGTCCGTATCGTTACAGGATTAAAGATTGCCGATACGACAGCAGGTTTCAAATGCTACAGAAGAGAAGTTCTAAGTACCATTGAATTAGACAAAATACAATTCAAAGGATATGCTTTCCAGATTGAGATGAAATATACCACATATAAATGTGGATTCACCATCAAGGAAGTTCCTATTGTATTTGTAAACAGGATATTAGGAAATTCTAAGATGAGCGGTGGTATCTTTGGAGAGGCATTATTCGGTGTAATACGGCTGAAATGGGATAGTCTATTCCGTAAATATCCACAGAAAAAAACAAAATAATTATCACAATACAATATAGAAATACGGATTATGAAGAATATACTAATTCATAAAGTTAAAATCATAAATGAAGGGAACTCTTTCAAAGGTTCCGTTTTGATTGAAAAAGACAAAATCTCGAAGATCTTCAAAGATGATGTGCCTGAAAACATCTTAAAAAGCGCAGAAATCATTGATGGAGAGGATAAATGGTTATTACCAGGTGTGATTGATACGCATGTTCATTTCCGTGAGCCAGGGTTGACACAGAAAGGTGATTTTGAAAGTGAATCACGTGCAGCCGTTGCAGGAGGTGTAACCTCTATCATGGATATGCCAAACACCAATCCACAAACCACTACGATGAAAGAAATAGACAACAAGATCGCTCTTGCTGAGAAAAAATGTCTGACAAACTTTTCTTTCTATCTAGGTGCAACCAATGAAAACATCGAAGAGGTTATCAATGTAGATAAAAACAAGGTCTGTGGTATCAAAGTATTTGTTGGTGCATCCACAGGAAATATGAGAGTGGACAATCCAGCCATTCTAGAAAGAATCTTTAAAGAATCTCCTATCCTCGTTGCTACACACAACGAAGACGAAGCCATGATTCAAGAGAATCTTGCAAAGGTGAAAGCAGAATTGGGCGACCAACCAATTCCTATTTCATACCACGAAATCATCCGAAACTCTGATGCGTGCTACAAATCCACCTCTAGAGTGATTGATTTAGCTAAAAAATACGGAACGAAACTACATGTGTTGCATCTAACAACTGCAAAGGAGATGGCTTTGTTCAACAACAAACCATTAGCCGAGAAAAATATTACAGCTGAAACATGTGTAGGATATCTATGGTTCGATGATCGTGATTACGAACGCTTAGGAGCTAAGATTAAATGTAATCCATCAATCAAGAAAGAGAAAAGTAGAATAAACCTATTAAAAGCTGTTGAAGCAAATATCATTGACACCATTGCAACAGACCACGCTCCTCATCTATTAAGCGAGAAGGAAGGCGACTGCTTGCAAGCTGTTTCTGGTTTCCCATCAATTCAACACTCTCTACAGATGATGTTGGAGTTAGCAAAGAAAGGTAACTTTACAAGAGAACAGGTGGTTGAAAAGATGTGTCACAATCCAGCTAGACTTTTCAATATCGAGAAAAGAGGATTTATTCGAAAAGGATTCTATGCTGATTTAGTATTAGTGGAACCTAATAATCCGACCAAAGTCACCAAAGAATCTCTCCAATATAAATGCGGATGGTCTCCAATGGAAGGCGAAACACTTAATTACAAGATCTGTAAGACCATCGTGAATGGAGAAATTGTATATGACGAAGGAAAATTCAATACCGAGAATAAAGGAAAGCTTCTCACCTTTACTCGTTAATAAATGTTAAACATAAAGGGAATTTCGAAGGAAATTCCCTTTTTTCATAATTTTGTCGAGAAAATTAGCAATTTTGTCGATTCGATTTGCTTCATATACAAGAATCTATATAAATTTGCAATGTGAAATACTGAGATACGATGAACACTAAATTAACATTTCTCCTATTTCTGATATCTCCACTATTCTTATCTGCACAAGATAATTTATGGAGCATAGAGAAATGTCTAGACTACGCATTAGAGCACAGTATAGATATGCAGAAAGGTCGCATCTCAATTGAGGAGAGTGATGTCAACATCAAGCAAGCTAAGGCGCAATGGCAGCCTAGTCTTTCTTTCAACACATCGCATTCAATCAATAACAACCCATACGAGGGATTATCAACGTACAATGGGAACTATGGCTTGAATGCAGGTTGGACCGTTTTCAACGGATTCAAAAGGAAATATTCCATCCAACAACAGAAGTTGCAAGGAGAGATTGAAACAGGCAATGTTGCATTAACGAAAGAAGAGATAAAAACAGCGGTGCTAACCGATTATATACAAGTATTGTATGCCATGGAGAACTTAAAAACAAAACAAAGCTCTATGGAGGTTGCAGAAGCCGATTATAATAGGAACAAACAGCTATTTGAAGCTGGAGCAATATCCAAAAGCGACTTCTCCCAGATTGAAGCACAATACATGAATGAAAAATATCAGTTAGTAGTGGCTGAAAATGATTTGATTGAGTCGAAGCTGAATTTGAAGCTGCTTCTTAGGTTGGATTCAAACACAGAGTTTGATATAATCTCCCCCGCCATTAGCGAAGAGGAAATTTTAAAAGCCATACCTAACAAGGAGGACATTTATCAGAATACATTAAGCACACGACCAGAAGTCCAGAATGCTATGTTGAACGAAAAAATGTCTGAATTGAAAATAAAGTCAGCTAAGTCAGGCTACTATCCAAGCATCAATCTGAATGCAGGAGTAAGTACTGGACATAATTCGAGAGCCGACATCAATGCAGGTCAGCAGATGAAACAAAATTTTGGCGAAAATATTGGACTATCTTTGAATTATTCCATAATGGATAATCGCAGTCGTAAATCAGAGGTGGAAAGGGCAAAACTAGAACAAAAATCCACTCAACTACAGACTGAAAAGATAAAAGATGACTTGTACAAACAGATTGAAGCGGCATACAATGATGCCATCGCTGCACAAATGAACTACGTATCATCTGTCAGCAATGAAAGAGCAGCAGAAGCAAGCTTTAATCTTACAAAAGAAAAGTTTGATTTGGGTATTCGAAACCCATATGAGATGCTCAATGAGAAAAATGCATTGATAAAAGCTCAACAACAAACTCTTCAAGCAAAATACACAGCCATCCTGAATATACAAATATTAAATATATATCAGGGGCTGCCCATTATAATATAGAATTAGAAACTTTTTCATAATAGTGTTTGTTTTCATTTTTTAGAACGCAAAAACGTTCGAGAAAGCACCAAGTTGGGAAACTAGGTGCTTTCTTAGTTTTATATACTCTCCTATTTAAAGACTTTTAATTTAGCTTTTCTAAAAGTAAATCTTTGTAGTTCTTTCCAATAGACAATTTCAACCCCGCAATAGAAACCATATTTCCTTCTACTTCGTCAATATTAGATAACGAAACGATATACGATTTATGAATACGGACAAACTCATTGGCAGGAAGTTCTTCCTCCAACTTCTTTAACGAGTAATATGCCGTAATACGTTTCTTATCCTTCAAATGGAAAGTAACATACTCACTTTGTCCCTCAACATACAGCAAATTAGCATAGTCGATTCGATACAATTTATAGTCTGCCTTCACCATAAAATAATCTTTCCCCTGTTTGTTATTATCAGGAGACAACGACTGCCGTTTTAGTTTAATCCGTTCTGTCACCTTATTTATTGCCTGCACAAACCGAGGGAATGAGATCGGTTTAAGCAAATAATCCACTGCCTCTAGCTCGTAACTATCCAACGCGTACTCCTTATAAGCTGTTGTAAATATAACCATAGGTTTCTCCTTCAACGAACGAATAAAATCCAACCCAGATAACTCAGGCATCTGAATATCTGTCAAGATAAGATCCACCTGCTGTAAATCCTTAACAGACTGGATAGCATCTTCATAAACGCCAACTAATTGCAACATGGACAATTTAGAAACATACTCTGACAACAACTTCCTTGCAGGAAACTCATCATCAATAATGACAACTTTTATTAAATCATTTTCCATATAGCACATTATTTTTTTTATCATTATCTAATTCAATACTCATGTTCATCCGAAATGATGCCCCTTTATCATCAATTACCAAAGAGTGACGATTAGGATACATCAGATCCAACCTTTTCTTCACATTCTCTATTCCAATACCATTGTTCTTCATCTCCTTATCCGAATACGATGTTTTCTTCTTACTATTCTCTATTGAAAACAACAGTTTAGTATTATCTGAAGAAAGTGAGATACGAATATACGCATCTTTATCCTGTCCGATACCACTATACTTAAATGCATTTTCCACAAACGGTTGGAAAAGCATCGGAGCAATCAAAATCGTATCCGACAAGATATCTTTTTTAAACACAACATTTATTTCTCCCTCATAACTGAATTTCTGAAACTCAATATAATTCTCCAGATATGAGACCTCTCCCGATAACAATATCCTGGATTCCTTTGATTCGTATGTTACATAGCGTAACATCTCAGATAGAGACAAGACACTATCGGCAGCATGCTGATCTCCCGTGTATATCATGGAATATATATTATTCAGGGCATTGAATAAAAAATGAGGGTTGATCTGAGAACGCAGAAAGTTCAACTCCATCTTAACCTTATCCTGCATAAGAAGTGCCTGTTGTGCTTCCACCTCAGAGGTTCTCTTTCGATAATACATAATCAGGGAAAGCAGAAAAGATCCAAAATATAAAATGACCGTTTTCCATAAGGAGGAGATATACAATCTGGAATTTTCACTGGTCGTCTCACTATATCCTTGCTCCTCAAAAAAAGGCTTCGTTTCGGCAGGAAGTTGAATATCCAACAACGAACGTTCCCTTTCATCTACCAATGAAGTTAGATACGAAGAGGTTAAAGAATCCTCTAGATATGACGTCAACCACGAAATGCCTCCGATAAAAAGAATAGACAATAAAAAGAAGATGAAAAAACGACTGCTTTTATATAAGTACGGAATAGAGAGGAACCGGCAAGTATAAAAAACGATCATCATTCCGATTGTTAAAATGACAGATAACTCCATTGACAAGAATAGATCAACAGAGATATTACTGATGGTTAGCATAACGAAAACAGCTAACCAAATGAAGATTTCAATACTATACTGTTTAAGCATATCGAATTCAAACACATCAAAATTAAGAAAAATTTATAAAAAAATAACTTTCAAATTGCAAATTAGTCCATATACAGAAAAAAATAGTAACTTTGCATATTCAAAAGAATCATACATACAGAAATGAAAGAGCGTATTAAACAACTTTTAGATGAGATAAAAGGATTAAAAGCCATCAACAGAGATGACTTAGAGTCTCTAAGAATCAAATATTTAAGCAAGAAAGGTGAAGTCACGTCGTTGTTCAATGACTTTAGAACGGTTTCAAATGAACAAAAGAAAGAAATCGGTCAGATGCTTAACGACCTAAAGAATACGGCTCAAAACAAGATCAACGAATTAAAATCTAATTTGGAGAGTTCTGTTTCTGAAGAGAACAAATTAGATTTGACACGTACGCCAGATCCTATCGAATTAGGAACAAGACATCCGCTATCTATTGTAAAGACAGAAATTGCAGACATATTTGGACGATTAGGTTTTGTTATTGCAGAAGGTCCTGAAGTGGAAGATGATTGGCATGTATTTTCTGCATTAAACTTTCCTCCAGAGCATCCTGCAAGAGATATGCAAGACACATTCTTCATCACAAGAGATCCAGATGTATTGTTACGTACACACACCTCTTCTGTACAAACAAGAATCATGACTACCCAAGAACCTCCTATCAGAGTGTTATGTCCAGGTAGAGTGTATAGAAATGAGGCTATTTCATATAGAGCACATTGTTTCTTCCATCAGGTTGAAGGATTATACATAGACAAGAATGTATCATTTGCTGATTTAAAGCAAGCATTGTTGTATTTTGCTAAAGAGATGTTTGGAGAAGGAACAAAAATAAGACTCCGTCCATCTTACTTCCCATTCACAGAACCTTCTGCCGAGATGGATATCTCATGTAATCTCTGTGGAGGTAAAGGTTGTCCATTCTGTAAAGGTACAGGTTGGGTGGAAATCTTAGGATGCGGTATGGTCGATCCCAATGTTTTGGAAAGCTGCGGCATAGACAGTAAAGTCTATTCAGGATATGCTTTCGGTATGGGTATTGAACGTATCACAAACTTAAAATATCAAGTAAAGGATCTACGTATGTTCTCTGAGAATGACGTACGATTCTTGAACCAGTTTAAATCTGCATACTAACCATAAAAAACATATTTATGTCAAAAGAAATTATCGGAAATGGGCACAATACGTTGGCTCTTGGAACAAAAATAACAGGCGATATAGTTGCCAAGTCAGATTTTCGTTTGGATGGTACCATTGAAGGAACTATTGTATGCGAAGGGAAAATGGTCATTGGAGAAAAAGGTGTCATGATTGGTACCCTCACTTGCGCAAATGCTGAAATCGAAGGTACAGTGAAAGGTACAATGCATATATCTCAAACACTATCTCTTAAATCAACTGCCGTTGTGGAAGGTGATATTGATACAAAAATACTTTCTATCGAGCCTCGTGCAATCTTCACAGGTTCTTGCGACATGAGTAATGCAGAGTCAGCCCCAGCAAAGGATAAAGAGAAGGACAAATAAACAAACACTGACATAAGAATTTAGAAAGAGAAATCCATGCGATTTCTCTTTTTTTCATTATATCGTAAGCCTATCCATGCGAAGCGCCTTCAAATCATTTATTTTTACCCGAATTATCATAAATTCCATCAATTTAAAAAATTGCCATTTGATAAAAAGTTGCTATCTTTGCAAAATCAAAAAAATAGTTTTTATATATTAATTTAAAGAGCATGAAAGTTTTAAAATTTGGTGGAGCATCCGTAGGCTCCATAAAGAACTTGCAGCAAGTTAAAAAAATCATTGAAGGCGTAAAAGAGCCAGTTGTAATCGTTATTTCAGCAGTAGAAAATGTCACAGACATGTTGGTTGAGACTACCACATTAGCTGCACAAGGAAATGCTTCATATACAGAAAAACTAAACACCATCATATCCACACATAATCAATTAATCGAAGGATGCTTGCCTGCAGCAAGCCGTGAAAAAGCAATCAGCGAGATTTCTTCTTTACACGATGAACTACAGAATATCTTAAAAGGTGTTTATTTAATCAAAGACCTAACTTCTAAAACAGAAGATATCATTCTTTCGTATGGTGAACGCATAGCTTCACTTTTTGTAAGCCAGTTCATCGATGCAAAATACATCGATTCTCGTAATCTCATCAAGACAACCGATTCTCTCGGTCACGTAAACGTTGATTACGAACTCACATACAAACTGATTAAGGAAGAGTTTGCTTCTTCTTCCAATACGCGTGTTGTTGTACCAGGATTCATTGCATCTGATGCCGACTCAGCAGATATAACTACACTAGGTCGTGGTGGTTCAGACTATACAGCTGCTTTGATTGCAGCAGCACTTGGCGCATCAAAGATTGAAATCTGGAAGACTTCTGATGGTTTCATGACAGCCGACCCATCGGTTACTCGTAAAGCATATCAAATCGAACATCTCAGCTACTCCGAAGCAATGGAACTCTGTAACTTTGGAGCAACTGTGATATTCCCACCAACAATATATCCTGCATACGTGGCAAATATTCCTATCCAAATTATGAATATTAATCGCCCAGACTCTTTAGGAACTCTCATCTCTAGCGATGTGAAAGATGAAAAAACGATTAAAGGTATCTCCTCAATCGAAAACACATCCTTAGTTACCATCCAAGGTATGGGCATGATGAATGTTCATAATGTCAATGGACGTATATTCATGAAACTGGATTATAACGGTATTCATACATTCTTCGTATCTCAAGCTTCTTCTGGAAGCTCTATCTCTATCGGCGTACAAGCGAATGACGCAGAACAAGTGATGGATCTTCTAAGCGAAGAGTTTGAAGAAGAGATGAATATGGGCGCTATAAACTCCATTACATCAGAGAAAGATTTGGCTACCATCGCTATCGTAGGTGATAATATGAAACAAACGACTGGAACTGCAGGAAAATTATTTAATGCGCTTGGTCGTAATAACATCAATATCATTGCCTTGGCCCAAGGATCTGCTGAGACAAACATCTCATGCGTGGTTAAACGCGTAGATCTTCGGAAAGCACTCAACTGTATTCACGAATCTTTCTTCCTTTCTGAATACCAACAACTAAACCTATTTGTTGTAGGAACAGGAACAGTTGGTGGTAGCTTGTTAGAGCAACTTCACACACAGAAGGAGTTATTGATGAAACAAAACAACCTGATGGTGAAGGTTATCGGTATTGCCGATGTAAGCAACTATATCTTAGATCGTGACGGTATTGACCTAACTCAATACAAAGAGTTATTGAAAGATGGTAAAACATCAACACCTGAAATCATCAAACAAGCGTTGATCGATTTGAATATCTATAACTGTGTCTTCGTTGACTGTACCGCAAGCGGTGCGATTGCTAACATCTACAAAGATCTGTTGTTACATAATATATCCGTTGTAGCAGCAAATAAGATAGCTGCATCAGGCGACTATGACACATACATGGAGTTGAAAAACATTGCTCGTAAACGTGGTATCAAATATCTTTACGAAACAAATGTGGGTGCCGGACTTCCAATCATCAACACTATAAACGATCTTATCTTCAGTGGTGATAGAATCGTTAAATTGGAAGCTGTCCTTTCTGGAACATTGAACTTCATATTCAATACCATCAGCAAAGATATTCCATTAAGTAAAGCTATCAGAATGGCGATGGAAGCTCGTTTCGCTGAACCAGACCCTCGTATCGACTTAAGTGGAAAAGACGTGATCCGTAAATTGGTTATCTTAGCCCGTGAATCAGGTATCCGTGTAGAACAAGACGATGTCGAGAAGAATCTATTTATTCCAAATGATTTCTTTGAAGGCTCATTGGATGATTTCTGGAAGAAAGTAGAAGGATACGATGCAGCATTTGAAGAGAAACGTAAAGTGATTGAAGCTGAAGGTAAACACTGGTGTTTCGTTGCCAAGTTAGAGAATGGTAAGACCAGCGTAGGTTTACAAGCTGTAGGTCCTACACATCCATTCTATGATTTGAAGGGAAGCAACAACCTTATCATCATCAACACTGCTCGCTACCAAGATCCAATGATGATTCGTGGATACGGAGCTGGTGCAGCCGTTACAGCTGCCGGTGTATTTGCGGATATCATCAGCATCGCAAACATTCGATAATCACAGATTAAAACTTATCTATATAAAAATGGGTTGTCATATTGACAACCCATTTTATTTGTAGCCGTATCGGCAACTTTACTTTCTACTATTGTATCATTTATTAAAAGATAGAGGTTGTATCAAAGAACTTTGATACAACCTCCGATTATCTAATAAAACAATAATTACTTATTATTTTGCCAGCTATTCATCATAGCTTCTACCTCTTTGTTCATCTTTGTAGCAAACTCTTCTAATTTAAGAGAGCCCATATCACCTTCACCTTGTTTACGAACAGATACTTCTTCGTTCTCTGCCTCTTTCTCACCTACGATCAACATGTACGGGATTCTCTTCACCTCATTATCACGAATCTTACGTCCAATCTTCTCGTTACGATCATCAACAATGGCACGGATGTCTCTTTCATCCAAATACTCTGCTACTTTCTTTGCGTAGTCGTTATACTTCTCACTAATTGGTAAGATAACAACTTGATCAGGAGTCAACCACAATGGGAACTTACCACCTGTATGTTCAATCAACACAGCCACGAAACGCTCCATAGAACCAAATGGTGCACGGTGAATCATCACTGGTCTGTGCTTTTGATTATCTTCTCCTACATATTCCAAACCGAAACGTTCTGGCAAATTATAATCCACCTGAATCGTTCCTAACTGCCAACGACGTCCTATGGCATCCTTCACCATGAAATCCAACTTAGGTCCATAGAAAGCAGCCTCACCATATTCTACTCTGGCTGGCATATTCTTCTCTTTACATGCTTCTACAATAGCGGCTTCAGCTTTGGCCCAATTCTCATCAGTACCAACGTATTTAGTCTTATTGTTTGGATCACGCAAAGATATCTGAGCTTCGAAATTTTCAAAATTCAATGCTTTGAAGATGATTGAGATGATATCCATCACACGGATAAACTCATCTTTCACCTGATCTGGACGACAATAGATATGTGCATCATCCTGTGTGAAAGAACGTACACGTGTCAAACCGTGCAACTCTCCACTCTGTTCGTAACGATATACTGTACCAAACTCAGCCAATCGCAATGGAAGATCACGATACGAACGTGGTTGCCACTTGTATATCATACAGTGGTGAGGACAGTTCATTGGTTTCAACAAATAAACCTCTCCCTCTTCTGGAGTCGTAATCGGACGGAAACTATCTTCACCGTAGTGATCCCAGTGTCCTGATGTTACATATAGATCTTTATTACCAATATGAGGAGTCATCACCTGTTGATAGCCAAACTTCTTCTGGATTCTCTTCAAGAAATCTTCTAGACGAAGACGAAGAGCTGTACCCTTTGGCAACCACATTGGCAAACCTTTTCCTACCATATCGGTGAACATAAACAAGCCAAGCTCTTTACCAATCTTACGATGGTCACGTTTCTTTGCCTCTTCCATCAATGCTAGATATTCATCCAACATCTTCTTCTTAGGGAAAGTGATAGCGTACAAACGAGTCAATTGTTTACGTTTCTCATCTCCTCTCCAATATGCACCTGCCAAAGAAGTAATCTTAATAGCTTTGATTGGTGACACATCAGCCAAGTGTGGACCGCGACAAAGATCTGTAAACGAACCTTGTTCGTATAATGTAATCTTACCGTCCTCTAATTCACTAATTAACTCTGTCTTATATACTTCACCTCTCTCAGTGAACATCTTCATGGCATCTGCCTTACTGATATCTACACGCGTCAAAGATTGCTTTGTAGCAACAATCTCTGCCATCTTCTTTTCTATAGCAGCGAAATCAGCCTCTTTCAAGACTATCTCACCAAAATCTATATCATAATAAAATCCATTCTCAATAGCAGGACCAATTCCAAACTTTGCATTAGGATATAACATCTGAATGGCTTGAGCCATCAAGTGAGCTGATGTATGCCAGAATGTGTGTTTACCTTCCTCATCCTCAAACTTGAATAGTTTCACGCTACAATCCTCCTCTATCGGACGATTCAAATCACGTACTTCACCATTTACACCAATAGAAAGCACCTCTTGTGCTAACCGAGAGCTGATACTCTCTGCAATTTGCATACCTGTCGTCCCATTTTCATACTCACGAACAGAACCATCAGGAAATGTTACCTTTATCATAACTTTATTACATTTACGGACAACTCACAAACGTCATCCCTTTTAATAATTAATAAAAAACATGCAAAGATAGAACTTTTACTTAAATTATTGAACCTAAGTCAACCGTTATCTTTTTAATTTTATTGAATTCATAATATACTCTGCTGTATCTTTCTGCTGATCTGTCTCATATATACAGTCGATACCATAGAATGAATCACCATAGTCGTAGATGTGCATGATTGTACCCAACTTCACTTGTCCGTCAGCTTCATTCACATACTTGATAACAGCTCTTCCATCTTTTACCTCTTTCTCCAACAAACGGAATCCCCATTGTGTGCTCTCGAAAGAGTTAATACGCTCTACCACAAATGAATCCAATGTAACATCCTGTTTCTTACGAACACCTGTGGTAATAATCTGGTCATTCGAAGCCGCTACAAACGGACGGAATGAATAGGAATACAACTCCGTCTCCCATGACTTAGGATACTCAATAGACAATGTGTCTGACTCATACTTAATATAAGCACCTTCTTGTGAAGTCTTTTCACATGACGAAACGAAAACCATGACTATAACAGTCAAAAATAAAAAACTCTTTTTCATATACATACATCTTACTTCTGCTTATTAGGCAGGAATTCTATTATTAATTTTTTTATTTCTAATCTTAATCTATCACACGTTTAACAACATGACAAAGATACTATTTAGGATTCAAACCAACACTATCTGAGAATAACTGTTTCTCATAAATTATAATTTACTTCTTTCTCTTCCGTCTCCACACATAGAAGATTACTCCTCCTAATAACAATAATGGCCAGATAGCAACTATCCCCAGCAAAATAACCTTTATAATATTCCAACCCGTAACAATAGCTTCACCCATATCGTGCCAGAAACCAGGTTTCTTTTCCTCCCCCGAAACAGAGTCCCTTTCCTGTTCAAGAGTAATCATGACCTCACTATAGCTGACATTATGATCAATCACATTCATTAGTCCCTGCACACGATCCATCTCTATCTGAATCTGATCAATACGGTTTTGTACTTCCAACATATCAGAGACCTTTGTCGTATTTTTCAACATTGCACGGTAACGCTCCAACATGGCTTCCTGCGTCTTCCTCCTAGAATCATTGTCATAATATTCATATGTACGATCCACTACCGAAATACTTTTCCCCACAATCTTTCCCGAGACCCCATGCATAGCAGAGATGAGCGAATCAACAGCATTAGATGGAACTCTCAATGTGATTTCGTATAATTGTGTATATCCCGAACTATATACCTCATTCTCTATATAAGCATGGTATCGACTTGATAAGCTATCCGTAAACTTCCTACATTGAGATATATCGTTAGAGACAATTCGAATAGATGCCTTTTTTTCTAACTTTCTACCCGTCGGAAGATTTTTTGAATAATCCACTGAGACAATCTGTTCCGATGATGGTTCCATTGCCAATTCATAGTCTATCACCTCTTCAGCTACAGAATCTGCACACTTAAGATTTTCTTTTTTACCACATCCTTGTATAAATGTACACAATATAAATAATAGTAAATAATAAATGCTCTTTTTCATATATTTTGATTATTAATCTGACTACTAAATTATAATGTGGTAAAAATAAAAAGAATTATTTATAACTGAAAATATCAACAAATAAAATATTCTCCGCTTGAGATCTTTCATTTCATCCGTGAATCACAACAAACTAGGCACAAAGTATCTGAACAACAATATTTTAAATTTTATTGTAGGAAGATATATCTAAAAAAAGCGGACGATTCAATTGAACCGTCCGCCACAATTATCTTTATAGAAAAAGATTATTTCCAAGCCTCGATAATTGGCATGAAAGTATCAGCTTTAAGAGCTGCACCACCAATCAAACCACCGTCGATGTCTGGTTGAGCAAACAACTCAGGTGCGTTGCTTCCCTTACATGAACCACCATAAAGGATAGATGTATTGTCAGCTACAGTCTTGTTATATTTCTCAGCGATAGAAGCACGAATGAATGCGTGAACTTCTTCAGCTTGTGCGCTAGTAGCAGTCAAACCTGTACCGATAGCCCAAACTGGCTCGTAAGCGATTACACACTTACCGAAATCCTCTGCAGACAAAGTGTACAAAGCAGCCATTTGACCTTCAATTACTGATTTGAACGTGTTAGATTCACGCTCTTCCTTGATTTCACCTACGCAGAAGATTGGAGTCAATCCGTTTGCAAGAGCTTGTTGCAACTTTTGGATCAAAAGTGCATTGTTCTCTCCGTGGTATTGACGACGCTCTGAGTGACCTAAGATAACGTATTTAGCTCCAGTAGAAGCAATCATGCTGGCAGAAACTTCACCAGTGAATGCACCTTTGTCTTGAGCTGAACAATCCTCAGCACCAACGCCGATGATAGAACCCTTAACTGCCTCAGCAACAGCAGCAACAGAAATAAATGGAGTACATACTACTACATCACAATTAACTTTTTTTCCTGCCAATGCGTTCTTCAAATCAGAAGCCAAAGCAATACCTTCTTGCAGGGTGGTGTTCATCTTCCAGTTACCTGCTACAATTTTCTTTCTCATTGTTATAAAAATTTAAACTAAGTTTATTAATAATCTATTTATTCTTCCTTTCGTATTTTATCTATTATTATAGAGAATATCTTATCCAAAGCAAATACACCAAGGAGTGCACAAACAAACAGAATAGTGGATAATAGAACCACACGTCTGTCATTTGGTTGCTGTACTTGTCCGCGTGGAGAGTTCTCCAACGGTTCTGTAAAGGTTGGCATATTCTTATTGCTCCACTTATTGATCACTTGTCCGTTCTTGATCAAGACAAGTCCTGGATTGGAACGTACGATCGTCTTCAACGTGATTTCATCGGTATTTACAATAGGATATTCAACTCCCCCCATCTCAATTTTATATTCACGCATCTCTGTTGTCTCCAATCCTGTGGCCGTCATGCAATAGAAACCATAACCATTCTGTTGTGCATAATCGTATATTGCATTAATCTCCTTACGTTTATCTGTCGAAGCCTTTTCTACACGATAAGAGACAAGCAAAAATGTATATCCCTCATTCGCCAAAATTTCTTCGGTAATATCTCCATCATCTGGATGCATCATAGAAAAATCATGGATAGGAGGTTCATATCCTAGCTCAATAGGTTCATTTTCAGTATCTACATATTTCCATGACGGATCATTCTTAGGGTAATTCTCTAAGGTGAATTTCTTGGTCTCACCATCTTTCTCGTAGAACAATATGGTCTTATACTTAGCAGACAACAAATCGAAGATTTGCTGAGCATAATCCTCTGCATCTTTCACATCCTCTGCCATATAGTTTGTCACGAGCTTCTCTACCTCTCTCTCTTTCAAGTGGAACTGAGGTTGACAGATAGCTTCGATACAAGCATCTTTTGAAAGTGATCCGTCAGCTAACTTCGAGAGCTGACCAGCCACATATTCGATGTCCTCATCACTACCAGGCATCTTCATTGCCTCAATAATGTTTGTGCTATTTTTATATGGACGGAAATCGATGATTGGCAAATTGAAATAACAATAGATAGAGAGAAAGATTGAAAAAGCACCTGAAACAATAGCAATAATCCACTCCGAACGTTGTGTAAACAGCTTCGGACTATATTTCCTCCAAAGGAAGATTAAAACAGCTATTGCCGAAAATAGGATGTTTTTCCCAAATGTCTGCCAATTCGTTAACGCCAAAGCATCACCAAAGCAACCGCAATCACTCACAGAATTAGTGATTGCAATCCATAACGTCAAAGGTGTCATAAAAGCCATCATCAGGATGGTCAAAATAGAGGTGGATTTCATATTAGCTCCCAAGAGCAAACATACACCCAACAAGAATTCCAAAGCTGCCAAGAGAATCCCTACCACAAATGCAATAGAAGAGAAACCTCCCAAACTCATAGCACTCAGATAATCTTGAATCTTATAGGTAGATCCTAGTGGATCAACAGCCTTCGAATATCCAGAAAAAATAAATACACATCCCAGGAACACTCTGGATATAATCACAATTATCTTCTTTGTTTTGTCACTCATGACACTTTTTTTATTGATTAAACATATCTTTATTATAAAAAGCCAATACCTCCTGAATTGCATCATAGGCAAGACGTGCAGGTGAGTCTGGATTAATATCCATAGCAACCTGATAAGCGTTTAATGCGCCCTGCCAATCTTCCTTTCTTCTGCAGGCATTGCCCCAGATAAAATAGGCATCATGACTTTCTGGAAATCGTTCAATATACTGTTTCAGTAACAATATACCGCCATCAATATCTCCAGAAGCAATACGCTCTTTTATTTCAGTCAGTTCTTTGTCCATTATTGTCGTTATTGTTTTACCCTGTAATGGCAACGTACCTTTCCTTTTACAAGATTGGATAATTTACTCTTATTCATCTGTCGACGAATAGGTGAAATATGATCCGTAAAAACATGTCCTTCCAAATGATCATATTCATGTTGAACTACACGTGCCTGAAAATGCTCATAAACATCCTCGCATGGTTCAAACTTCTCATTCAAATATTTTATACGGATTTTCATCGGACGTTTAACCGCTTCATTAATACCTGGCAAACTTAAACATCCTTCATTATAAGACTCTAATTCCTCACTCTCCTCTATGATCTGAGGATTGATAAATGCTTTCTTAAACCCTTTGCAATTAGGATAATCTTCTGATAAACAATCCGCATCAACCACAAACAAACGAATGGACAAACCAATCTGAGGTGCTGCCAATCCAACTCCATCAGCATTGTACATCGTCTCAAACATATCATCTATCAATTTAGAAATACCAGGATACGAACTATCTATCTCTACTGTTTCTTTCCTTAATACCGGACTTCCATATATTACAATTGGATATATCATTATACTAATTCTTTAAAATTATTTCTCGATTCCATATATGATTGTAAAATAATCGTTGCACTCATCTCATCAACCAACGCTTTGTTCTGCCTCTCCTTCTTTTTCAACCCACCTTCCAGCATCGCTCTATGAGCAATTACAGAGGTAAACCGCT
Organism: Paludibacteraceae bacterium; assembly: GCA_045113275.1. Classification (GTDB taxonomy): domain Bacteria; phylum Bacteroidota; class Bacteroidia; order Bacteroidales; family Paludibacteraceae; genus UBA1181. Next base: position 3,949 of record JBGUIU010000209.1, on the reverse strand, counting down.
CATCATACATTTCTATGGGAATAGTTGGGAACCGCTTTTTTAATCCCACTACAAACGGCTTGATATACTTCATCGATTCCGACTCTTCGTTTTTCATAGTTTTTGGCAAGCCTACGACAAACTTATCAACCTGTTCTTTGCGTGTATAGTCTTCTAAAAAACGATATACATCATTACTGCTAACCGTCGTTAAACCATTAGCAATAATCTGCAACGGATCGGTCACCGCTAATCCTACCCGTTTCTTCCCATAATCGATAGAGAGTATTCTTCCCATATACTATATTCACCAAAATAAGGCAACTATATATCGTAATCACATATTTTTGCAAAAATAAGAAAAATTTCAGAGACCTTAATAATATCTTTTAACAAAAAGAACTGCAATAAGATTATCAAATTACGTATCTTTGTACCTAATTTTAAAAAGATAGTTAGATGCCATTAAACATACCCATAAATTTACCAGCAATAAAGGCTCTTGAAAAGGAGAATATTTTTGTGAAAGACAGTAACTCTGCCTCTCATCAGGACATTAGACCCCTAAAAATAATCATCCTTAACTTGATGCCAATAAAAATAACGACGGAAACAGATTTAGTTCGTCTGCTTTCCAACTCCCCTCTTCAGATCGAACTGGAATTTATGAAAATCAAAAGTCACACTTCCAAAAACACACCTGTCGAACACATGAAGCTGTTCTACAAGGATTTTGAAATTGTGAAAAATAACCGGTACGACGGAATGATCATCACGGGAGCTCCGCTAGAAAACATGGAATACGAGGAGGTCTCTTATTGGGATGAGATCACCGAGATATTTGAATGGTCAAAATCTCATGTGCAATCGACTATATACATCTGCTGGGCTGCTCAAGCTGGATTGTACTATCACTACAATATTCCTAAATATCAACTGGATAAAAAGATGTTCGGCATCTTTAAACATACTGTTTTAGATCCTAAAAACCCTATCTTCAGAGGGTTCGACGATGAATTCTTCGTTCCTCATAGCCGTCACACCGAAGTCAGAAAAGAGGATATTATAAAGAATAAAAAATTAAAACTCATCTCTGAATCTAGTACCGCAGGTGTTTATATTGTACAAGCTAAAAACGGAAGGGAATTCTATATTATGGGACACTCTGAGTATGCTCCTAATACTCTTCGTGACGAATATTTCAGAGATAAAGAGAAAGGATTAGACATTGATATTCCAAAGAACTATTTCAAAGACGACAATCCTCAAGAGACCCCTATTGTTCGTTGGAGAAGTCATGCTAATCTGCTGTTCGTGAACTGGCTCAACTACTTCGTCTATCAAAGTACGCCTTACGATATCAATCAAATCGGCAGTAGCGAATCTAACCACAAATGAGGGAAATAGAATTACTTTCACCTGCCAAAACAATTGAACACGGAATCGAAGCTGTCAACCACGGTGCCGATGCAGTGTATATTGGTGCTCCTCTATTCAGTGCACGTGCTAATGCTGGAAATTCAATTCAAGAGATTGAAAAACTAATCTCTTATGCCCATCAATATTACGCTAAAGTGTATGTTGCACTCAATACCATCCTAACAGATGAAGAGCTTGAACAGGCAGAGAAAATTATCCATCAACTATATAACATAGGAACAGATGCCTTAATCATCCAAGATATGGGCATCACCCAATTTAATCTGCCACCGATTGCACTTCATGCAAGTACACAAATGGACAACCGTTCTGTTGAGAAGGTCCAATTTCTTGAAAATATAGGTTTTGAACAAGTCGTGCTTGCCCGCGAGCTATCCTTAGATCAAATTAAAGAGATTCACAGCAAAACGAATGTCAAACTGGAAGGTTTTGTTCATGGTGCTCTCTGTGTTAGTTATAGCGGTCAATGTTATTTGAGTCAAAGCGTATGCGGACGAAGCGCAAACAGAGGCGTATGCGCCCAGTTATGCAGACTTCCCTACTCACTTCAAGATGCACAAGGGAACACTCTAGTCAAAGATAAATACCTGCTTTCTCTTAAAGATTTCAACTTATCCAACTACTTAGAAGAACTTATTGATGCAGGCATCTCGTCTTTAAAGATAGAAGGAAGATTGAAAGATATCAGTTATGTGAAAAACGTGACGGCCTACTACCGACAGAAATTAGATAAGATATTAGAAGGTAATACGAACTATATAAAAGCAAGTTCCGGACAGTGTGAATTTTACTTTATACCTAATATCGAAAAAAGTTTCCATCGTGGCTCCACTGATTATTTTCTTCATGGCAGAAATAAAAACATCACCTCTTTTGACACGCCAAAGTCATTAGGCGAGAAAATGGGGGACGTCATAAAAAGTAATGGGAAAAGCATAACAATTCGGACAAAACAGAAGATGAACAATGGAGACGGTTTTTGTTTTTTGAATTCAAAACAACAGTTCGAAGGATTCAAAGCGAATACAGTCACCGATAACACCCTATTCCCTGCAGAAAGAATCGCAATTCAGGTAGGTACAACATTGTACAGAAACTATGATCACGCATTTGAGAAACAACTAGCCCAGAAATCTGCGAGCAGGAAGATACAAGCATCCGCAGTAATTAAAGAAGTTGAAAATGGTTTTATATTTCAGATTGAGGATGAAAACCATAACAAGGTTGAATCAATGCTGACAACAGAGAAAGTACTTGCCAACGACAAAGAGAAACAAAAAGAGAACCTTTACAAAACAATCAAAAAGTGTGGGGATACCATTTTTTCAATTGAGAATATTCTTTTACAAACATCTGATATTTACTTCTTCCCTGCAACGATAATAGCAGAAACACGAAGAAATTTATTGAACAAACTTATAGATGTACGGAATGCAGCAAGAGAAAAAAAAGGTGCAATCATAAAAGAAACGGATAATAAATATATCTTTTCTACGTTAGATTATCGTGCGAACGTACATAATCAAAAGGCAAAAAGTTTTTATCAGAAACATCAGGTTATATCCATTTCTGACTCATTAGAGAAAAAAGAACCTAAGGAGGCAGAATTAGCAAGATGCAAACACTGTATAAAATACTCCCTTGGATATTGTACTAAAGAGTTTAAAGGTCATCTACATGAACCATTGCAATTGGTTACAAACACTGGTAAAATACTAAAATTATCCTTTGATTGTGGCAATTGTGAAATGATTATCAGAAACTTTTAAATTTTTTTCAAAATCATCAATTATAAGCACAATAAAAAATTTTTATTTTTTATGCTTTTATAGTTGTATAATAAAATTTTATAACGTAAATTTGTAGCATGGTTGTGAAACCCCTTTCAATATAAGATTTTATGGTTTTCTAGAAAGCAAGTCTTACATACGTAAGGCTTGTTTTTTTTATATACATTTGATACACAATAAGTAATAGGGAGAAAAACAGAGATAGAAACAGTTTATTCACTCAATAAAATTTTATCTTTGTATATGCTAATTACCATTATTCCCCATAATCTGTATAATAATGAAGATTTTTTCTTAAAAAAATACCCAGAACTATTCGTAGAACAGCGTAATGGTACAAAGCAGCTTAAATCAAAAAAGATTCATTTTGAAATAACGCATGCAAGTGTTGACTCTACTGGACATCTCACAAATTGCAAGGTAATAGCACATATCAATTATGGTAATACAACAGAAGAGTTACCAAACATTGCTACTGAGATGGAGAAAACACTGAAATCATACTATCCTTGGCGAGCAATTTACATCAATGGTGAATATCGAGCCTATGGAATTGAAAGATTCCATTTCATATATACCCTCCTCCCCACAGAATAGTCCCGCGGCACCATTCTGACGTGTCCTGCGGATGACGGATCCCTGGGTTCATTCCAGTGTTCGGGCAAAAAGAAAGAGTCCCCCCGGCGTTGAACCGGAAGGACTCTGTAAAAAAGGGCAGCTACCTACTCTCCCACTGGTGT
>JBGUIU010000208.1:0-11483 GCA_045113275.1 Paludibacteraceae bacterium | reverse complement strand
CGATAATTTTTTTCATGCCTTTTATATACGAGAAAGAGGAATACAGAATGATACAAGGGATCGGTATCTTCCGATTTTGTATTACATGCGTGGAGAGAAAGACAAAGGTCTGGAGGTTATCGAAGAAACTATTGCAAGAAGGCAAAAGAAGCAAACGGATGAGGAAATACAAAAAGAATCCATTGGTAATGATGCTTATATTATCAGAGCAGGAGAAGGAGAGCCTCATACGATGGATGAATGGAATAAAATGTTAAAAGAACGGAAAAATATAATAATCGTAGGCTCGGGAGTGGGAAAAGTTTCTCAAGAATATCTTGACTTTAAAGAAAGGTATATTCAATTAACGTAGGAGGAGAATCGAATAAACAATCAATTAATTATAAAAATTACTTTAATATGAGTTACGATTTGATGGTATTTGACAAAAGAAACCGTTTCCGCAATAAGGACGATTTCTTTACATGGTATAAAAAATTAGTGCAATGGTCGGATAACATTGATTATAATGATTATAGACATTCTACGAGTGAACTTCAAAGCTTCTTTTTAGAGATGAAGGATATTGTGCCACCTTTGAACGGTGAATTTTCTCCTTCTGATGAAGAACTGGGACAAGGAGAGTATCAGGAAGCTGATTATTGCATAGCCAGAGATGCCATTTATATGGCTTTCTCATGGTCCGATGGTCATCTAATACATCCCATTGTAAAAGAAAAAGCCCGTGAGCATGATGTTGCATTCTTTGACATCACCTCTGAACGGGTTCTGTATCCCGATGGTTTCATATTAGATTTGAATAAGCCTGAAAAAATTTCTTTGTGGCAGAGAATAAAATCGTTTTTGTCGGGGTCGTGACGCTCTTTAAATTAGTGATGCGTTTGAAGAAAAGTCAGATGGTGCGGTAGTAGTGTATCGCACCATCTTTCATCTTATTTCCTCTTCCAGTTTATCTTTATCAACATAAATGGTAATGGGAATTCTAGATACAGGATAAATGAGATCTTCATGTTCGGTTTTATACGTACCATTTATAAATTCAATCTCCTTCTTTGTGAAATCAGACATATCAGGTACATAAGTAGAGTCAGGAATATACCACCAAAGTTTTTCGAAAACCTTTTTCATGCTTTTCGTCTTAAATATGTAGCCACGATGGGCATAAGGAATGTTTCGCAGAATTCTTGACTGTCCTTTCAAATTGCCATCAATCGGTTCAAAACGTGGATTTCTGTCGTAAGTATATCCGTAAGGTACGTTTATGTGGCAATCTGCGGTCATGAAATCATTGTAAATGTCAAGATTGTAAGTACTTGCCACTGCATAAATATCAAGTCTCTTCTTTGGGCTATAGTTGTACATTGTCCATTGTGCAACAGCATCACGCATAGAAATTGTAAGACTTTTTTCTGGTTCGCAGTACCATGTATCGTGTTTGTATTTTCCAACTCCTTTTGTGAAAATAGGATATGTGCCATTTAAGTCTTCACAGTCAACACGAAAATGCTTTGCGGTGTTGGGACATTCAACACGAAGTGTGAACTTGCCTATCTTCCCACCTTTCCAGTGAGAAGCAGGAGAGAGTTCATACTCTAGATTCCAAAGTGAGAAATTTGAGGGTAGAAGGTCATATGAATAGGTGTGATGTATTTTATTCTCGCCTTTGACAAATATGGCAGGGAAAGTATAAAGATATTGCCAGAGGTGTTTTCCGTTGTAAATAAAATCACCATAATCATAAACGAGTAATTCTGGTTTGAAGTTTTGTGGTAAATCTTTAACAAATGTTTTCACAGGTAAAGAGTCCCCGTTCATTTCAACTGTAAAATCATGAATATACGGACTGCCGTCAAATAGGTTGATGGAATCTATCGCAGGTCCTATATTATAAGGAAAATTAGCAACAAAGGCCACCAACATATCTGTCTTCTCTCCGTGATTATAGAACGTATAATCAACATCAACATAGGCTTTGTCATCGTCACCCAAGCGAATCGTCAAGATCTCTTCTTTCACTTCAATGTTAACGTCATCCGCTTCTGCCGGTTCGAGCGAAGAACCATTAACATACACTTCATAATCATTTGCATACGTCATGATCGACGTAAGTAAGGTGATGATTAAAAACAAACATTTCTTTCTCATATAATGCAAAATAAAATATGGACATATATAACAATTTTATCTTTTTCACAATATCTCCCTAGCAATCCAAGCACAAGCCTCCGCATCAGCTAATGCGTGGTGATGGTTCTCTAGGTTGTAACCACATTGGGCGGCTACAGTGTGTAGCTGATGGTTCTCCAAGTGAGGGAAGACCCGACGGGATACACATAGTGTATCGTAAAATTCATAATCGGGATAGTCCATCTGATAGACTTTGAAAACTGCTTTCAGACATCCTTCATCAAATGGTTTGTTGTGAGCCACCAACGGCAAACCCTCTATGAGTGGTTCTATTTGTGACCATACTTTAGGAAATACGGGCGCCTCTTCTGTGTCTTGCTGACATAACCCATGCACCAAAGAACACCGGTAATTATAATAGTTGGGCTCCGGTTGAATAAGCGAGTAGAATGAGTCTATGATCTCTCCATCTCGTACAATAACAACCCCGACCGAACAGACAGAAGAGCGTTCGTAATTGGCGGTCTCAAAATCGATTGCTGCAAAATCTTTCATTTCTTCTTTTTGTAATTATCCCACATCCTTTTTATCTTCTTGGTCATCTCATCACGAAACCAGAGGGGCTCAAGCACTTCTTTTGGGAAGATCCACACCTCTGCTGATATCTGTGTCTTGCACCCATTGATCATTCAACTCTTTAAAAGAGATCTTTTTTTTGCGATAGATGATGTCTATTATCCAGACATACTTGCTAATCAGACTTTGCCCTTTCTCATTATGAACCATATCAGTTGAAATTTTTTCTACAAAAATAATTTAAATCTACGCCAAATTGTGGCAGAGGTTTGAAAAATGTGTGGTATTGATATGGACTAATATCTCTTTTATTGTATAAAATCATTAATTTTGCAGTTTATAGAGCGTATAAACGGAAAAGACTATGGTACAGAAAAATCAATCATGGAATTCAAGAATCGGTCTTATCCTTGCCATGGCAGGAAGTGCTGTGGGGTTGGGTAATTTCCTTCGTTTCCCTGTCCAAGCGATTCAAAATGGAGGCGGAGCGTTTATCATACCTTATCTTGTGTCGTTTGTGTTGCTGGGCATACCGATGACGATGATTGAATGGTCGATTGGCAAGCTGGGGGGACAGCGGGGACACCACTCGCCACCGATGCTTATGCAAAGGGTGAATCGACATGTATGTTGGCGTTATATAGGTTCTATAGGCTTATTTTCCAGTATTATCATCTCCTCCTACTATTGTTTTATAGAGAGTTGGATATTCTCGTATATGTTCCATTCTTTATTTGGCTCTTTTGACGGGCTGACAGAGATGCAGGTGTCACAGTTCTTTGATGATTATCTTCATTTATCTGTTTCGATGTCGGGCATTCCGTATGATACCATTCTCTCTTTTGCTTTTTGTTTGCTTTTGAATGTCTATATATTGAGTAAGGGGGTCTCTGGTGGTATAGAAAGAGTGGCGAAGGTGTGTATGCCGTTGTTGATTCTTTTTGGATTGTTCCTTGTCTATCAAGCATTCACATTAAAAGCAGGTGAGAAAGGTGCTATATTTGATGGTACGGTGGGGTTGGATTTCTTATGGACGCCACAGTTTGACTCTTTGTATAATCCGAAGGTGTGGTTGGCTGCGGCTGGGCAAGTCTTTTTCACCTTGTCATTGGGTATGGGAGCTGTACAATCGTATGCTTCGTATTTGAAGAAGAATGAAGATATTGCGTTGAGTTCCTTGACCTCAGCTTTCACAAATGAATTTACGGAGGTGGTGCTGGGAAGTTCTATTATCATCCCTATATCGATTGGTTATTTTGGAATAGACAGAGTGATTGAATTGACACAGTCGGGAGGTTTTGGATTGGGCTTTCGAACCATGCCATATCTGTTTGAACAATGGGGTCCTGTTTTATCTAATTTAGCAGGTTTTGCCTTCTTCGGATTACTCTTCTTTGCAAGTATCACGTCAACGCTTTCTACTATACAGCCTTCGGTGGCGTATGTCTCGAAGAGTTATGATTGGAGTCAGAAGAAAGCCTCTTATCTCACGGGCCTTGTGATTCTTCTTCTTGCCCTTCCATGTGTGGTGTTCTTTGATAAAGGTGTTTTTGATGAATATGATTACTGGGGAGGTACTATGGCCCTTTTCTTATTTGCCATGTTAGAGTCCATCGCTTTTTCTTGGATTATGGGAATCGAGAAAGGATGGCAGATTATCAACGACCATGCAGATCTGAAGATCCCTTCGTTCTTTCAGTATATCATCAAGTATGTGACCCCCACGATGTTGATCATCATCTTTGTCTCTTCGTTGGTAAAGCCGTTGAATGGTGATTGGAGTTTGATCAGCTGGAAAGGATGGGAAGTGGATGGTAGTTCGATTATCGGACAACTTATGCACAAGGGCGCGGATCTGTCGGATCCTAACCTTGTCTATATAGATGCGACACGTATCTATCTATTATGTCTTCTCCTTCTGATCTGGATATTGATATTTTGCACGGGTCGAATCCGTGAGAAGAAAATAAAAGAACAAAGAATGCAGGAACTGCAATCGGATAGCAATAATTAATAATCAGTGAATATGAATACGCTTCCTCTTTTGATTATGACCATCGTTCAAGGCACCATCCTTGCTATCACTATTACGCTATACGTAAAAGTGATACGGAAAGGACGGAAAGAGCATCAGGATGATTAGACGAACCTGGTTTTATTTCTTCTTTTGAACAGACCAGCCGAACTTGCCAATCTTTTCCCCAAGCTTGTAGTAATTGCCGTGATTGTAGGCCATTAATTTGGCATCGGATAGGTTGAATGCATCGGTCTCCTTGTCGATGTATTTCTCGTCGGCTAAGACGTTGACTACTTCTGCAATAAACATGTCGTGAGACCCGAGTGGTATGATTTGTTTCACCTTGCATTCAATTGAAAGAGGGGATTCCTCTATCAGAACAGAATCGATTACAGATGTTTTCGCAGGGGTGAGTTTCATCTCTTTGAATTTATTGAAATCTCTACCTGATTTCACACCGCACCAATCAGTAGCATAAGCAAGGTCTTCATTTGTTAGGTTGATGACAAATTCTCCGTTGCGCTTGATGATGTCGTAGGAGTGACGACTTGGACGGACGGAGATATAGCACATTGCAGGATCGGAACAGATGGTGCCAATCCATGAAACTGTAAAGATATTGTATTCCTCTTCGTTCTTGCCGCAGCTTATGAGGGCTGCAGGCAGAGGATAAATCATTGTTCCAGGTTTGAAAGTACGTTTCATATTCTTTTTGCGTTAGGAATTATAGGATTTCAACGTTTTCACCTTCAACGATTCGTTCGCAGTAATAGCATTTGAAGATAGCTTTGCTCTTATCTAGTGTGCGAAACTTTGTCTTCATTGGTTCGTTGTTAGTGATGCATTTAGGGTTTTTACATTTAAGTAAACCGATGTATTCATCCGGTAATTGAAGTTGCATCTTTTCAGCCACATCATACTCTTTGATGATGTTGATTTTGGCATTAGGAGCCAAGACGGCTATCTTGTTAACTTCGTCCTGACTAAGATATTTATCAGACACTTTTATGATGGCTTTTTTGCCTAATTTTTTACTATCTAGGTTGTAGCCGAATGTCACTTGGTTGGGAACATTCTCCAATCCAAGAAGAGTGATCACTTGAAATAATTTTTCAGATGGAATATGATCAATCACTGTGCCGTTGCGAAGCGCTGCTACTTTTAATTCTTTTTCCATGTTCAATAATCTTTAAAGTCCTAACAAATCACATATTACTGCCTGACGTGCATATACTCCATTCTTAGCTTGTTGGAAATAGTATGCTTTCTCATTGTTATCCACATCATAGTCTATCTCGTTGACACGAGGGAGTGGGTGTAAGATACGGAGATTAGGTTTTGTGTTTTCCAATAACTTATTTCGTAGTGTATAAACATCTTTCACCTTCTCATACTCAAAAAGATCGGTGAAGCGCTCTTTTTGAACTCTCGTCATATACAATATATCTGCATCAGCGATGTTGGACTCGTTTAGTTCCGTATGTTCTTCGAAAGGAATGTTGTGTTCTATGCAGAAACGTTTATATTCCTCTGGCAATTCCAGTTCCTTAGGTGCGATAAAGGAGAATGTTGGGTTAAAGTGAGACATAGCTTGGATGAGAGAGTGAACGGTACGTCCGTACTTTAAGTCTCCTACCATGCAGATCTTTAGGTTTTCCAATCGACCTTGTGTCTTTTTGATGGAATAGAGGTCGAGCATGGTTTGTGTAGGGTGTTGATTAGCTCCGTCTCCTGCGTTGATGACAGGCACGCTGGATACTTCAGAAGCATAGCGAGCGGCACCTTCGATAGGGTTACGCATAACGATTAAATCAGCATAGTTGCTTACCATGATGATGGTGTCTTTCAATGTCTCTCCTTTGGTACCACTTGTGGTGGATGCGTCAGAGAATCCAATGATTCTGCCCCCTAGACGATTGACGGCTGTCTCAAAACTCAAGCGAGTACGCGTTGAAGGCTCAAAAAACAGGGTGGCAACCACTTTTCCTTGAAGAATTCGCTGATTCGGATTCTCTTCAAACTTTGCTGCTTTATCCAAGATCTGTAGGATCTTCTCTTTTGAATAGTCAGCGATTGAAACTAAACTCTTAATAGACATAGGTTTCTTTGTTTATAAAAGAAGACCAATGCGAGCCAAGGTCGCATTGGTCTTTCCTTTAACGGTTATTATTTTTTTTGTATCTCATCTCTCACTCATTTTCTTTTACAAAAATAGAACAAAATGAAGAAATGGAATAGTTTTTTTGAAAGATTCTTGAGAATCTTTTAGAGTAGATGACAAAATGCTGTTAATCCAGCCATTACGATGGAAACCATGCTCATCAACTTGATTAAAATATTCAAAGATGGTCCAGATGTATCTTTGAATGGGTCTCCAACGGTGTCTCCTACTACTGTTGCTTTGTGACATTCAGAGCCTTTTCCTCCGAAATTACCTTCTTCCACATATTTCTTTGCATTATCCCAAGCTCCTCCTGCGTTTGCCATGAATACAGCTAATACGAAGCCTGTGCTTAGTCCGCCGATAAGCAATCCTAATACACCTCCGATACCTAATATCAAACCGGTTAGGATTGGAACTACGATAGCCAAAATAGATGGTAACAACATCTCATGTTGAGCTCCTTTGGTTGAAATCTCCACGCAACGAGCATAATCAGGTGTTGCTTCACCTTCAAGGATTCCTTTGATAGTGTTGAACTGACGACGAACTTCCTCCACCATCTTTTGAGCAGCTCTTCCTACGGCATTCATTGTTAATCCGCAGAATAAGAATGCCATCATCGCACCGATGAATACACCGACTAAGACGATTGGGTTCATCAGGTTCACGTTATATGCGTTCATGAAATCAACCAAAGATGCTTGTGTAGCATCCATTCCGTTAGGAAGGCTCTCACCCATACGGATAAGTGCTACTTTGATCTCCTCTACATAAGAAGCAAGTAATGCAAGAGCTGTAAGCGCTGCAGAACCGATTGCGAAACCTTTACCAGTAGCAGCGGTCGTGTTTCCAAGAGCATCCAACGCATCTGTACGTCTTCTTACTTCTGGATCCAATCCACTCATCTCTGCGTTACCACCAGCATTGTCGGCAATCGGACCGTATGCATCCGTTGCCAATGTTATACCTAATGTGGAGAGCATACCTACAGCAGCGATTCCGATACCATACAAGCCCATAGATAAGTTGGCTGCAGTGAATTCTAGTTGGAATCCATTTGCACATAGATAAGATAATACGATTGCGAAACCTACCGTAACAACAGGAATAGCAGTTGATAACATTCCTAATCCTAAACCTGAGATGATAACGGTAGCAGGACCTGTTTGTGAACTCTCAGATACTTTTTGTGTCGGACGATACGTCTGTGATGTGTAGTATTCTGTTGATTTACCGATGATCACACCAGCCAATAGACCTACTACAACAGAAAGAGATACTTGCCACCAACGGTTGTCTTCAGTACCAAAGAGATAAGCGAAAACACCTAATGTAGCGGCGGCAATTAGGAATGCTGCTACATTGGTTCCTTTGCTTAGTGCAGCTAGCAATTCTTTCATGCCAGCATCCTCTTTTGTCTTAACTAAGAAGATACCTAACAAGGAGAGAAGAACACCGATTGCAGCAATTAAACAAGGAGCTAAGACAGCCTTGATTTGCATGCCTTCTATGGTAGAAGAAGCAAATGCAGAAGCACCCAAGGCCATGGTTGCTAAAATAGATCCTGCGTATGACTCATAAAGATCGGCACCCATACCGGCAACGTCACCAACGTTGTCACCTACATTATCAGCAATTGTAGCTGGGTTTCTAGGGTCATCTTCGGGGATGTTGAATTCTGTTTTACCAACGAGGTCGGCTCCTACATCAGCAGCCTTTGTATAGATACCACCACCCACACGAGCGAATAAAGCTTGTGTTGAGGCTCCCATACCGAAGGTCAACATGGTAGTGGTGATTGTAACAAGATGGTGTTCAGGACCTATGAAATAATCCAAAATCAAAAACCAAACAGATACATCTAAAAGAGCAAGTCCTACTACGGTTAATCCCATGACTGCACCAGAACGGAAAGCGACTTTCAGACCGCTGTTCAAACTGTTCTTAGCAGCATTAGCAGTTCTGGCTGAAGCATAAGTGGCTGTCTTCATTCCAAAGAATCCTGCTAATCCAGAGAATAAACCACCAGTTAGGAAGGCGAAAGGTACCCAGTTGTTCTGCAAACCGAAACAAGCCATTATGGCAAAGATAATAGCTAAGACAGCGAATACGATAATGACCACCTTGTATTGTTGTTTTAGGTAGGCCATGGCACCTTCTCGAACGTATTGTGCTATCTTCTTCATTAAATCAGAGCCTTCATCTTCTTTCTTCATCCACCGATAGAAGTAGAAGGCAAAGCCTAAAGCTAACATCGACGCTAAAAGCACTAAAAAAAATAATCTTTCCATGAGCGTTTATTTTAAATTATTTTACAATATGTTTTTCATTTATATTAGAATGTCCTCCTTTTGTTCGTCTCCGAGCATCGGGAGATATCCTCTTCAAGATTCTAGGTTAGTTTCTAAAAAGCAATTAACAAATTTTAAATATTCCGTATAGCAAAATTAAATTTGTTTTTGAATAATCGAAATTTTTTTTTGATTATTTTTCGTTGCATATAAAAATAATGGTTTAAGGTTAAATAAATCATGCTATGTTGCGGTAAATCTTTGGTTTTTGTTTGCGGTAGAGGCGTATGGAAGATTGCTTGTAGAAGAGACTTGGGATTATGCTAAATAATATTTATCTTTGTTGAAGATTGGATTTCGTTGAAAATTTATTGTCAGATAGGAGCAAAAGCCTGTTTTTAGATTGGAGATTATTTTGTTCACTATCACTTTTAACAATTATAATAATCAATGGTAGCATAATTCATGGTTAAAGAATATACAAACGATAATGTGTTCGATTTTCTAGAGAAAGAATGCCAAAACAATGCAGAACTATGGGATGAATTTGGTGCCGGCATACTATCACAGACGACAGATGCTAATTTTTGGGAGTTGTTATCTGAACAACTGGATTGCTTTCGTATATGCGATGAATGTGGGAAACCAATGATAGAGGGGTATGTGGTCGATGGTTGTGATACATATTGCTCTGATGAATGTTTGCATAAACATCTGACGGATGAGGAATTTGAGAACTGTTATGAAGACGGCGAAGGTGACACATACTGGACCACATGGTATGAAGATTCCATGACTTATAAAAATAGAACAAGCGAATTAAAACTCTAAAAACATGGGGAATAAACAAGTTAAAAAGAAAAATTGTCCACAGGTTCAATTCTTTTTTGGTCCTACGTTGAAAGCATTAAATGATCTTGGTGGCTCTGGTTCAAATGAGGAAATATACAATCGTGTGCTTACCATCACACACCTATCAAATGATGTTATTGACGAAATGCATAATTTCACTATGACAGAGGTTGAGTATAGACTCTTTTGGGCAAGAACGTATTTGAAAAACTTTGGTGCTATAGAAAGTAGCCAACATAAAGTTTGGTCTCTCACAGCAAAAGGAGCAAAAATGCTGAAAGAAGACAATATAGATGAAAAGGAAATCTATGATTTCACCGTAAAGAAGCGGGGAAAATCAGCAACATCGGTTGATGAGGATATCACAGAGATGGAAACGGTCAGTTGGAGGGACAAAATTACTGATATACTTCAACATCTTGACCCCTATGCATTTGAAAGATTGGCTCAACGTCTCCTTCGCGAATGTGGGTTCTCTGATGTACAAGTAACAAAACGTTCTGGCGATGGTGGCATTGATGGCACAGGAAAACTCCGCATACAAGGAATATTCAGTTTTAATGTCGCTTTTCAATGCAAAAGATACAAAGGTCAGGTTGGGGCATCAGCAATACGTGACTTCAGGGGATCGTTGGGAACAAACATTGAAAAAGGAGTTCTAATCACTACTGGAGCGTTCACAAAAGCAGCAAAGGAGGAAGCCTCTAGTGAAGGGAAAAGACTCATTGATTTGATGGATGGGGAAGAATTAATCAACAAGCTAGCAGAGTATGGGATCGGATTGAATGAAGTGAAATCATATGAAGTTGACGAAGATTTCTTCAACTCATTGATGGAATAAAGAAAAACGATATATTCCACACCTATAGAGATACAATTCTTGGGGCAATTGAAGACAAATGATAGAATAGACTCCTAAGAAACCTCTTGGCATGTATTTCATCAAGAATTCATTATAACAAAAGCCACATCTAATATTTTATTTTTGTTATTGATCTGATAAAAAAGACAATTATGGGATTTGATGATTTTGAATGGCATGATTCAGCCATTAGAAATATAAAAATAGATAGAAGATGACCAGGAAAACAAGACACAATTGAATTTGAGGTTGAGTTTGATGATGGTTTGTACCGAATCGTTTTTGAATCTGTGTATCATGCTTCGTTTCAAATCCGTATGGTGTTGTTTCAATCTTTATTCTCCACCCACTCATTTGTATGATAAACATACATCAATGAATCAGAAAGCATCTTTTCATATTTTATGTTGCTATACTCTTCTTCTCCGGAAACATCCTCCTTTTCAACATTATACCAGAGGGAATGGGTAAATGTTTCAGTATCTTCTCTTAGTAAAGTTCGATGCCTAAATTTCAAATCAATAATCACACCTTTCCCATTGTATTGGACACTGAATATGTCAATGTTCAACTCCTTTTCCAATGACTTTAGGC
>JBGUIU010000207.1:0-5427 GCA_045113275.1 Paludibacteraceae bacterium | reverse complement strand
AATCAACAAGAAATCGCCGCATGCCGGTGATCAGAAGATGGTGTTGGCTACCCACCGTACCGCACCGACAACCAGTACCGACTGCTCTCGCGTGTACTTGCGAGGACTGAGTTCCGTAACCCGCTCCACCGATCCGTCGGCTGACGAATTGGCTGTTCGCAGCAAGTTCTCGGTAGTATCCGCAGCCGTAAGCGCGCGTCTAAAGGACACGAGTAAGCAAGCGGCAGATCTGGCGGCATTCAATGCGCAGAAGAACACGGCGGGTGGTAAGACGACGATGCGCTCCTACATCTGGAGTCTGGAGTCGGCGGCTTACGACCAGGCTAACGGCTAATGTTTGATGGGAGGAAAACAAAAACCGAAAACGACACGCTTCGCGATATAAACCAAAAAAGCGCACACAACGGTTATTATTCAGATAAAGAAAAATATACCGAAAATACATCAATACCAATTGCGTTTGCAACGCCAAGAGTATTCATTACACCGGCTTCCTCGAAAACAAGCTTTCAGTAATCCGCTACTAATAAATCCTCACATCGTAGATGTAACTGCTATTGATGCAAAAATATCAAAAATAATCAGCGCTCTCGGTAGGCTTCGTCTCCCCGACGGCCGTCCCTTTTCTTAACCACAAGGGTACGATTAACGTTCCGATTTTCGAAGTGCTAAGTCAAAGCACTTCTCCATGTGTGCTTACAAAAAAATCGGCTGAAGCCTTTCAAAAAATCGGGTTTTGCAAACCCTCCCAAAAAACAATGGCGAACCTAAATCTTAACGAACAAACATTAACTAAACCTCGCGGGAGCTATGACTTGCGTGACTCGCAGCGCTGCTGCTCAATGACGCTCCGTCATGCTCTCCGCTCTCCCCAAAAATTAAAATTGTTTGGGGACCCCCAAATTTTTATTACTAACCTTAACAAAAATTTTTAGAATTATGGCAAAAGTAGAATGGAGTGCCGGTATCGACAGCGTATCCGGCGCATTAGCAAAGCCGGGCAAGAGCGGCCAACACTCTTGCGCAAAAATGCTGCTCGGTACCCACCGCACAGCGCCCACCACGAGCAACAAGTGTAACCGCCTGTACATGCGCAAACCGACCAAGATCAACGTCTCTCAGACCGAGGACTCCATCAACGCACGTCTCCGCTTCAGCGCAGTTTCAGCAGCGGTGAAGGCGCGTCGTAAAGACCTGAGCAAGATGGCCGCCGACCTCGCTGCGTTCAATGCGCAGAAGGATACGGCCGGTGGTAAGCGCACGATGAAAGCTTACTTATGGAAGGTTTGTGGAGATGAATATGATACTGCGCACCCGCGTAGTTGATTCATGCTCCACAAGGCTCCAACGGAGCTGCGGTGATGAATACGACACCGCTCATCCGCGGGGGTAAATCCGCGATGGTGTATCAGGCAAGAGGGGCTCTGCGGGGCTCCTTTTGCTGTGTCAATGAGGAAAAATAATATTTTATACTATATAAATATAGTATGAAATTTTATAGTAAAAAAAATTTGCGTATATCAAAATTTTTTTGTAATTTTGCACGCCAGATGTGCAAATATAGATAAAAGACGATAACCTATGAAACCAAAGGTATTGATTGAGATTCGAGAATTTGGCCCCTTACGTAATCAGGTGCTTGAGTTCGCTCCATTTTTGCTTTTTACCGGTCATTCCGGTTTGGGCAAAAGTTATGCTAATTACTTAGTATATTACTTGATGCGTTCGTTAAGTTCTGATGAGTGGTATGAGTTGGTTAGCAAAAAACTGAAAAAGAACAAGGAGGGCCGATTCCAACTGACCATCAATGAGGTATTCGGATATTTTAATGACCATGTCCAAGGGTTTATGAGAGATTTCTTAGGGGATCCGACTTTGATATGTGATGTGGTGTATAGGTGTGAAACCGAAGAAGAGGAATTCTCTCCGGTTTTATTGGTGGAACTGTTAAAAGATGAGATAGAAGCTCATGGAGAAGGTGATAGCGTGTTCCATTATGTATCTGCCAAGGTCAAGGTAAATGAGGAAGAAGTTCGTTCTTCTCTTATCGATGAGGATCCCGCTATGATTGAAAATTTTGTTGGGTTCGCGATAAATAAGTACCTGCAAAATGTATTTTTTGAGCAGAAATTTGCTAAATCAGTCATTCTTCCTCCAGCGAGAGGAGCGTTAGTTGGTGAGAATTATTCAATGAAGGATGCGGTAACGTCCTCTTGTAAAATGTATGATTATTTTATCCGCGATTATGAAGAGGCAACGCGTCCTTATCGTTTCGGTAGAATAAAAGAACCAGATACACAATTTTTTACAAACCGCGTAAAGGAACTCTTGCATGGAGAATTGATTTCTGACAAAGGAATACAATATTTGGTTCTATCTTCAGATAAACGCATTCCTCTTACATCGGCTGCATCTTCTGTGAAAGAATTAAGTCCATTTCTATTTTATCTAAGGAACTGGTCCAATTTCATTTTTTCATTCTGTATAGAGGAGCCGGAGGCGCATTTGCACCCATCAATGCAGATGGATTTGGCTGATTTGATAGCAGCATGCCGAAATAAAGGAATGATGTTTCAGATGACTACGCATAGTGATTATTTCATCATGCGTATTAATCAGTTATTGCGGATAGGTAAATTAAGAAGAGAAAACCCTGAATTATATAAGCAATTCCAGGCACAAAACAAATTGAATAATCGTTTTTATTTGAATGAAGAAGATATTATCTGTTATTATTTCCAAGAAGATCAAGGTGTTAGGGTAACTAAATTGCCAATTGAGAACGGAATCCTTCCGATGAGGACTTTCTATAAAGCAATGAATGACATAGACGAGTTTGACAGAAAGTTGGATGATGAATTCGAGGAGTTGTTATGATCTCAAAGGATGAAATATGTAAGGTAATACAGCCGGACTACGTTGAGGAGGGTGACGGCTCATTTCATTTTCACGAGTCGGATCCTCAGCCACGAGGACTGAAAGATGTTGATTTCCATAATAGTGGCCACTATTTGTTGATGTCGTCTCAGGTTTTGAAAGCGACGAAGAATTTGTACGTCAAAAAGTGCAAAGAGGTATATTTGCAAAATGATTGTGATAAAGTAGTACTATTTGAAAAAGAAGGAAAGAAGTATTTATTTTGGATAGAAGTAAAAACTTCTCTAGCTCAAGTATATCGTGCGGCAATATATCAATTTCCCGGCTGCTATTATCGAATCAAAACGCTGCTAGATAATTTTGCCTCTTATACAGATGATGATGTAATAGAGTGTGCTGTGGCTATCTATGCGGATGATGCTCCGCCGGCAGAACAAAACAGTAGTGAAAAATCTGAAGAGTATGTTAGAGTAAAATACACGAAGATTTCTCCAGAACCAGAATCAAAAAGGCAGAAAATTGAACACAAATACGCGAAGCTATTACTTCCACAGCAGAAAGGTTTGTTGGAAGGGGTAGACTTTGGAACCGATCAATTGCCAATCATGGAGAAGTATAAGGTAAACTCTTTGCCTTGTGTGATATGGCCTGTATCATACGAAGGGGCAGCCGTGAATCTCGACGAGATAATCGCTTTACTTTAAGGATAAATCCTGCATACGATGTATGTGGGATTTTTTGTAGATAGACAAGAATATGGAAGTGACACAAGAGAATAGGTTTGAGATAGCACCAGAGACGAAGTTGTGGCGATACATGAGTTTTGCCAAGTTTGCAGCGTTGTTGCATGACAAGCAGTTAGTGCTGTCGCCATTGCATATGTTCGATGATCCGTATGAAGGAGCAGGAGGAAAGGCTTGTAATTTGGAGAAATTAGGTGATGCTATTATTGATACCTTTCATTCTTTGGATAGTGCGAAAGATGGGATCGAAGAGTTGGGAGCGCGAAATATTGGTATTGACAAACAGAAAGAGGTGGCAAGACTTTGGCTGAAAGTAGGAAATGATTATGGTCATATCAATAGGATGTATACGTTTGTCAATTGTTGGCACGAGAATGAGACAGAATCAGAGGCGATGTGGAAGTTATATACCGCGCATCAACCGGAAGGTGTGGCTATACAGACGACATATGGCGCTTTAAGGAAGGCGATAAATCAGCCGGAGATTCAGATAGGTCGAATAACGTATGAAAACTTTGATGTGGCATTCATGCCTGGAGATTCGTATGGGTGGTATAAGCGTAAGTCGTTTGAGCATGAGCGAGAAGTGCGAGTGATGATAGAACCGGATGATCCTGAGCATCTAAAGCAAATTGAGGATGCCTATAAAAAGAAGCATCAAGTACGTATTTCGTTAGATGTGGATCTAGATGCATTGGTGGAGAATGTGTATGTGTCGCCATATGCCAATGATTGGTTTAAAGAGCTTGTGGAGAAAGAGATGAAGGCATGCGGTTTGGATAAACCGGTGGTGTACTCCAAAATGAATGAACAAGCATTGTTCTTCTTCTCACGGAAGCAATTGCATCAGATGTGTCAGAGCGCACTTGAAGGTAAGAAATCAAAATAAATGAGATATGAAGATTGAAGAAGTAAAAGATATGCTGCCGCAAAAACCGGAGAGGCTCGAGACGGTAGCAGAACCGAAACGCCAGGAACTAACTGGCGCATGCTATGATCTGATAGGGTGCTTGCATGAAGTGTACAAACAACTTGGCCCCGGGCTGCCGGAGTACATATACCAAGAAGCGGTAGCGAAGATGCTCAAAGCTCAAGGCCTGACCTTCCATAAGGAGATGAAGTTCCATCCGATGTTCATGGGTGAGCCGCTGGAGGCATACCTCAAAATGGACTTAGTCGTTGAATCTCCTGTAGGGAATATCATCGTAGAATGCAAGGCTTTGACGCAGCTCACGGAGAAGGAGCACTACCAGACTTTCGGTTATCTCCGTGCTACAAAGTTCCCCATTGCTATCCTTGTGAACTTCGGCACCGATCGCAGGGCGCAGATAGAACGCTTCCACTACGCGGATGGCAAACTATACGTTTTCTAAGAGTTGGTTTATAACCGAAAACGCGTAGCCTACGCCCGCATGGTTATTGGCCCACGCGGCCTTGAGCGTAAATGCCTCTTAATGCGATTGTGAGCGAGTTCCCATCGCCCTTAATAGTCATTCTCGCTATCAAATCCTCTAAAAGACGATTCGATTAGGCTACTTCTAGAAAACACGTCGTTTCACTCCGTAGAAGAAAACGGTGCTTCGCGAAAATATAGCAACCACTATATTTTTATCTCGCGAAGCGTAGTTATCCCAATACCCCGCATGGCCGTTTTTACACGTTTTGAAACTCGTGGGTTAGCGAGTTTGTGTAAAAACAAGTTTTCTTTTCTCAGCAAAGCTTCGAACGAACTATATTAAAAATTTTACAAAAAATTAACTTTTTACGCTAATGATGATACATATCCGTTTATATAAGGTCGATTATT
>JBGUIU010000206.1:0-1844 GCA_045113275.1 Paludibacteraceae bacterium | reverse complement strand
GCTGTTTCTCCAGATGGCAAATACGCTGTTTATTACAAATACAACACTGAATATAAGAGTTTAGATATCTACTTTGGTGCCCTTTATTATTGGAACACTAAAGTCATTGAAGATTTCTATAACAAATACAATGGTTATGTCGTAGACATCCCAGCCTTTAATGTTGAAGGTGGCGAATATGTCTTTAAAGAATCAGATGTTAATGAACAAGCTTATACCTATGGTGCTTATGAAGCCATTCACTCTTTCATGTATATCTATGGCACTACCGCTGCGGTCTTACCAGGTTATGCTGCAACATTAGAAGAGAATAACTGGGAAGCTGAAGAAGGTAGCAATGGTCTTTATAAAGCCTACTTAACAATTCCTAACCAAGGTATTGCGAGATTAGAATTCGAATATGAAGCAAAATATGGTGCAATTATTGTTACCATCTACTACATGTTAGATCCAATTCCATATTTAGTATGGCCTGCAGAAGAAGTTGCGGATTTATTAGGTAAATACACTATGGATACAGTTCCAGCGTTTACTGGTGAAAACAAAGGCTTTGTTGTTTTAAACGACATGTTTGGTACCGCTGTGATGGTCAAGTTAGAAGATGGTGGCGTTGAAGCTGCTGAATCAGACTATAACGATATCTTATTGAATGCTGGTTATACATTTAAAGACGACACATATCATTCACCACACGATGAAATCTATATTGAGATGTATCCTGCTGATAGCAAATCCCTCACTATTACATTCCGTAAGTCTGGTGTTTTATCAGTATTCCCGGTCCAATTTGTTAAAGAATATTTCGATTCAAGAGATGTAACTAAAGTTCCAAGTGTTGATACCGCTGATTACTATGTCTGGTCAATTATGAGTGAACGTGATGTCAGTATTGCTTGTGTCTTCTCTTCTGTCGAAGATAAAAATGCTGCACAAGAAGCATACACTAGCTCACTACTTGCGGCAGGGTTTACTAGCGGTGGACAAAATGTATTTAACTCTCCATGTGTAGACTTAGTTATTCGTTACAGTGGTTCAGGCAATCAATTACTCATTAACTTTAATGGTACGCCTAAGAGTAGTTTCATCTCGTTATGGCCAACCATGCAAATCAATTCGTTGATGTCCGCTGAAGGCTATACTGATCCACTTCCATCATACGATAAGGTCTGTGACGATATCTCCGCTGGCAAGAACTATGATGGTAGTATTTTTGTTCTCATTGAAACCACAAATAAAGATAACGTATTAAACCAATATTGCACATATCTAAGAGCGGATGGCTTTACCGATGATCCAGCAGAGGCAAATCAATTCAAATCTCCAAACAATCAATACACTGTTAAAGTTTCTAAAAACAGTTTAGGTGTTGACCTTAAGATCGTTTCCTTAGGTGGAGGCGGTGGCCAAGGTGAAGGTGAATTCCCAGCAGAAGCCATTTATGGTTATTTCCCAACCGCAAATGGTGTTCTTCCAATTCTTGAAGATGATAACGCCAACTTTGAAGGCGAATATGATGATTACTATGGTTCATATAGTGTCCACATCACATTTGATACAGAAGCTTTAGCGACCGCTGCATATGATGCATATATCGCTCAATTAAAAGCGGCTAACTTCAAAGAAGAATCCAAATGGGGCGGCTACGCCACTATCTATTATTCACCTGATAACTCATTCATTGTTTGGCCAATGGGTGATTACCTTGATGATGGAGAAATCTATATCGATATCTATCCTGGTGATACAGATTATTTCGGGTGACATACTCCCACCACTTAAAGAAGTGGGGGCTTCTTGCTCGATGACTCTAATGAGCCAAGCATAAACAAGCTATCCGGATGTGT
>JBGUIU010000205.1:0-3075 GCA_045113275.1 Paludibacteraceae bacterium | reverse complement strand
GGTTGTATGCATAGTCAATCGTTTACAATGACACCAAAACATATTGTTGAATTAAAATTTGATGGAACCAAAGCTGTCGGATGTGATTCTGTTTTGGTAGAAGTGT
This sequence comes from Paludibacteraceae bacterium, assembly GCA_045113275.1. GTDB lineage: Bacteria > Bacteroidota > Bacteroidia > Bacteroidales > Paludibacteraceae > UBA1181. Next base: position 2,969 of record JBGUIU010000205.1, on the reverse strand, counting down.
CTAAGGATGTAGAAGATGCTCCACTGATTTGGGATTGGGGAATGGAAGGTCGCACGATTATTGTAAATGATACTGCACAAATTTTCATTCCAGCTGGTTTGGAAGGTACATCTACTAAGAGTGGAACTTTGAATATTTATGTGGATAATAGTAGAGATGCCTATTGTGCTCCTGCATACCCATTATCGATTCCTTATTCTGTGCATAATGTATCATATGGTATGAGCGTGATTCCAAGTTCGAGTCCTGTTTGTGTTACCAAAGGACAGGCTCCTACGGCAGAACTTCTTACTTTGTATGCTAGAATCATACCAAGAGAAGCAAAAGATAATATAACTTCATACAATTGGTATATCCGTTTTGAAGATGGTTTCGAAATGAAGAAAGCGACTGTGGATTCTATATTATCTTTGACTTATGCTGATTTGGAATCTCATACGGGACAGAAGTTGGTAGCCTATTTGTTGTCAACAGAAACGGTAGAGTGTGGGGTTATAAGGAATGACACAGCAAACTCATCAACAGTGATTGATATTCGTGAGGGTGGCTTTGCTTTGGAGCTTACGTCTGACATAGGAGAGGTTTGTCTCACTACTGATGATATGTTCAAGTTAACAGCGTCTGTAAAACCTCCTACAGCCATGACCAATTTGGAAGAAATAAACTTGTGGGATGAATGGGGATTGGTTGAGAAAATTCATACATCAAAGGATCAGTCTGTTTATACAGTCATTATTGACAAGAAAACATTCCCTTCAGTATTTGTTCCAGGAACAGAGAAGAGATACTATATTACTGCGTATGATAGTTTCTGTGAAGCTCAGAATGTCTCTCAATTTGCAGTTGTTAGACTAAATGGTTACTCTATTTCATTGTCGGATCCAGGTAATGATGGTAAAGAGTGTCTCGCTTTGGGTGATAAGGTGACAATCACAGCTAAACCAGATGATCCAAATGCTGCTAATTTTGTAAAATCTATTTTGTGGTACAAGGATGATGTATTAGTTGGAACTTCTGGTTGGAGTTATGAATTTGAGATCACAAAGAGTTCAACGTCAGAGTTCAAGGTAGTAGCAAGTGATGAGATTTGTACTTCACAAGCAGATTCAATAGAGGTAGCTCTAAGTATTGGTTATAAAGTTGATTTGGAGGCTCCTATCACGAAAGTGTGCGAGGATATGGATTCCGCTACTGTTCGTGCAATGATTACGCCTGCTTCTTCGATGTTACAGATTAAGCGTTTTGATTGGCACGCAATAGTAGATGGTCAAGATAAACTATTGTTGGAGGGCACGAAGGATGATTCGGTATTGGTATTGAATAAGAGTACATATCCATGGTTAGTTGATGCTGGTGTGTCTGCCGAAATATATGTAATTGCAGATGATAGTATCTGTGAAAAAACAAGATCGACAGGTAATGTGCATTTTGATTTCAACACTCATTATGATATGAAGGTTGATTGGGATACTGCAGGGTCTGTTTGTGTTCCTAATGAATCTAATATAGATCCATCTCTTGTTCTGTTAAAGGTGAATGTGTTGATTAATCCTGAAAAAGCAGCGCGTCAGATTCATGACTTTACATGGCATATCAAGGGAGATAAAGAGAGCACATGGACTGAATTTAAAACAGAAACTTCATACAGAGAATTTACATTTGCTGAGTTAGTGAAGTACAAGGGACAGGATATTAGTTTGTATGTTTCATCTGTTGACTCCATCTGTGCTACTCCAGAGGATCCGGCTTTAAGTGATACCGTTAAGGTGAAGATTCGTGTCGGAGGTTTCACGGTTATGATGGGAGATATACCTTCTTCATATTGTATTGACACGTTGGATGCAGATGCTAAGTATGTTTTGAAAGCTAAATTTGATCCTGATGATGCAAAAAATAACGTTTCAGAGTATTTCTGGTATGATAATGGAGGATTATTAGCTGTTACTACGACGGATAGTTTGGTGTTGACTCAAAAAGGATATGAGAATATTCTCCGTGCAGGTCATACAGCTCATTTCTCTGTAGCCGTATATGATGAAGCTTGTTCGAAGGATACGATTAAGGCAGAATCGGAAACGATAGTTGAGTTTGATACAAAATATAGCATGAAAGTTGACTGGGATACTACCAATTCAATTTGTGTCACAAGTGAAGAGAATGTTGATCCTAATCTTGAGTTGTTGACCATAAAGGTGACTGTTACACCTGATGATTCAAAAAATGTTATCAAGGAATATACTTGGAATATTAAGGGAGAGAAGGAGACTGAATGGACGAAATTCACCACTACTTCTAATGAGAAAACATTCACATATGCTGAATTGAGTAAATATACAGGACAGGATATTAGTTTATTTGTTTCTTCTTATGATGGTGTATGTTATCCGATGGATGATCCTGCATTGAGTGATACTGTGAAATTGAAGATCCGTTCAGGAGGATTCAAGATTAAGATGGGTGATATTCCAAGTTCTTATTGTATCGATACATTGGGTAATGCTACGTTTACACTTTCGGTTACATTCATCCCTGAAAACGCAAGAAACAATGTATCTGAGTTCTTCTGGTATGACAATGGAGGATTGATTGCCAAGACATCAGAGCCTAAGTTGATCATTACAAAACAAGATTATGCTAATATCTTCCAAGCAGGTTATACGGCTAATTTCTCAGTGGCAGTGTATGATGAAGCTTGTGCGAAGGATACAATCAGAAGCGTTGATACGACTAAGGTTGAGTTCAATGTTCCATTCACACTTCGTGCAGGTGCAAATGCTAGTCAGGTTTGTTTGCCTGTCTCTTCGGAAGTGTATTTGTATGCTAAAACGACACCAGAGAATGCTTCTCAGCATATTAAAACGTATATTTGGCATCTAACCTCTCCAATTGAACAGACGGTAGAGACGACAGTCGGAAAACTCGATATTAAAGATTGGTTGTCTTTGGGTAAAACATTGAAGTTTGATGTG
>JBGUIU010000204.1:0-1808 GCA_045113275.1 Paludibacteraceae bacterium | reverse complement strand
CTATCAATACTATTATTTTCTTTTTCGTTAGCTTCATACGCTTATAGCAACATTTCGTTGGACATATATTGATTCCACCTATATCCATATAAATCCAGATCTATGAAGTACTCATTATACTCCTCATAGAAATCTATTATCAGTTCATTGATTAGGTCATATGAATAGAGCGTTATCATTCCAGTATGTTCGTCCTCCCATCTAAAATCCGCATTGAAACGGGTGATATCATTTAATTCAGCGATACCGCATATTTCAGAATAACCCATAGAGAGATAACATCTCTTATCAACCGCTATATTCTTGACAATACGCTTTAGTATGGTTCTATCCTCAAACGGTAATTCCGTATATATCCGCTTTATACGGGAATAGTTAGGCCAGTTTTCCCTGATCTTTCCCATTATACCATCAGAGGCCTCCAGTCCGATTACTTCGTAGGCATCATCACGGACTAGACTACCCAGTTCTTTTATGTATTTGGGCATATCAAGCCGTCCCTGATTTTTCCTCATAAGGAAGGATAACCGTTCATTATACGTCAACATACAAATACCTATTATTTCTTCATGGATAAAGAATCAACAACGCTTTTCACCACCTCCGGGACCGAATCCAATAGTATCATTGAAGATGTCCCATCATAATCGATTATACAACTTCTATTAATTAAACCATTATATGGTATGTTTGCGTTCTCATCATCCATCCATTCTACGGCAAGAATATTGAACAGGAAATCAAAATATATTTTTTCCACATGAGAATAGGACAAGGCATCAACATCTTTTTTATCGAACCGATATGCTTCATACGGTTGTCCATTCAATGTGATAACTTGTTTTCCCCTGAATTTTGTGACAAAGTCATTACCTGGAGGAGGTGGTACACGATCAGAATGTTCATAATAATGCTCAAGTGAATCATATGGGATTGAATCACCCTTCTCGTCCAAGACAAGAGGCGTAAAGTGATGTGTTAACGAGTCACGGACCATCAAAATCTTACGAATGGTATCATCCTGATATTTAATACTGGCAAACAACGTATCTTTATTTATACAAAATCGATACCTGTATGGTTGCTTCCGTTCACCATCCATACCGATTTCATACCAAGTCATATAACGATATTCCCCTTTGTCCAATGTGTTTAGAACCACATAATGAACAGGAACAGAATCCATAGAAAACAAGAAAACGGCTATGGAATTACGCTCCTCCTCAATGTGTGCGCTTTCGTTGTTCGTATTGCAAGAGGGCAAAAGCACAAAGGAAAAGACAATCCCAATCAGAATCCCTATGTATTTCTTTAACCAATTCATGTTATATGCTTTTTCGAGTGATACTTTATCTTCTGTGACAATGAATCACATAGCGTCATTATTAATATCTAGAGAACCACTGTTCTCGTTCAGACATTTTTACACCGATTTTCACATGCTCAACTTCTTCCTCCCACTCTTTATAGACAGGGGATGCTCCATCTTCAGCCACTTCATCAGGATTCTGAAGTTTCGAACATGTTTTTATTAATTTTTCATAATCTACACATTCCGAATATATTGTTTCCGCTATCCAACTTAAACTCTCATCACTACAATCTTTGACCAACACAAAATCTCCGTCACGATACTTAAAATGAAAACTCCAACTACCATATCGTCCATGGGAATAGGTTACGTCTAAACCATGAGTACGATGATAATACTCAATATATAATTCAGGAGGGAAATAGACGCCACCATCCTCATTTTCTGAAGGGAAACACTCATAATTGTAAGAAGTCACCACATATTGGTCATCTCT
>JBGUIU010000203.1:0-3915 GCA_045113275.1 Paludibacteraceae bacterium | reverse complement strand
ACTTTCCCAATTTTATGAACTATACTTTCGTGCCAGAAAGTGTCAATAGCCATATCGATCTTGTAATCATTTCTTTTTCTATGACACATATTATCTATCAATAAACACATCCCCTCAACAAAAATTCGGTTTTAATCCTCCAAAAAATATTTTTTAATATTAAAAAATATTTTAAAAATACAAAATAAATCTATAAAAATATTGCATATATAGTATATACATATTATAATATATACTATATTTTGATAAATTAGTTTGGTTTTTATACTAATTATTTTGTATTTTTATGGAGCTCTATGGGTATACCTTTGGAAATTAGACGGGTGAAAAGACCGGTCAATACTGTGATAACTACTAACGGAACAAATTCGGCAAAACGATATGCTGTAAGAGAACGTATAGGAGTCAAGTATATTCCGGGAGGGAATCCTCAGCCTATATACGGAAAGATTATAGGGCACATAATTGATTTTAAATTTGTTCCGAAGGTTTCTGGTGGTTCAGAAATACAACAAGATAATGAAGTATATCCTGATCTGCTGTCCTGGGGCGGAGCTGCTTTTCTTAGGACTGTATCGGATGACATTGTCGCTGATTTGCTTGAGGTCTATGATCCGGTAAAGGTTTATACAATTATGGCTATGGCTTCTCTTCGTGTTTTGAAGCCTAATATTTCGTCAAACCGCTTTTCAACTCACTACAGGCAGAGTTATGTATCGGTATATTATCCCGGAGCATCATTATCTAAAAACTCAATCAGTTCTCTCTTATCCGAGTTAGGTCAATTTTCAAATTTGACGGAGAAGTTTTACCAGAAAAGAATTGCAAGAGTCCAAAAGGAGCATCACATTGCTATAGACGGAACTTTGCGTCAGGACACAAGTAACAACAATGACTTATCTCACTTTTCCTACAAAGCAAGAACCAAAGGTTGTGAGGAAGTTTCTGTGTTGTATGCCTATGATATTGAATTGGGAGAACCCGTATGTGCTTCGGTATTCCCGGGAAATATACCGGACTGTAAAGCATATGGAGAATTTATCCGTACCCATAATTTACAACGAGGAATAATAGTCGGTGATAAAGGTTATCCGTCAAGCGTAATCTCTGAACATCTTGGAGGCAACAAAGAACTTCACTATTTTAATCCGCTTAAACGAGACAGTGCCTACATTGCAGAATATGATATGCTCAAATTTGAAAATTGTTTCAGTGTGGGGGATGATTACGTACTCTGCAAAAAAATATTCATAGAGGCAGAGAATAAATACCTTTTTTCTTTTTCGAACGTGAAATTGAGCGTCAAGGAGTACGTAACCTTTGTATCAAGTGCCAGCAAACACAAGAATTTTGATTATGAAAAGTTTGCTCAAAAAAGAGATGTATTCGGGCTAATCATGTTCGAAACCGATATGGATTTATCGGCAGAAAGTGCATACATGGTTTACAAATCAAGATGGAAACTGGAGGTGGTGTTCGGCTATTACAAGGCTGATATAACGGAAAACCAAACTAATGTTCAGACCGATTTTGCTGTTATGGGTTCTGAATTTATCAACTTCATTTCCACTCTTTTAACCTGCAGGATTGTTGAGAAAGCACAAAAGGCAGGTCTTTTAAAACAGGTTACATACGGATCTCTAATTGATGAGCTCAATATGGCATGGCGCCAAACAAAGCATACTCCGTGCAACGTTAATGAAAAAATAAAATTCAATGATCCATATTGGATCCACACAACCAAAATCGCTTTGAACGAAATGGTTCTGTTAGGATTAGTGGAACCTGATGAAATATTATCCCCAAAATCAAAATCTAAAAGGGGCAGACCTCCCAAAAAGCCGATCGTAGAAACTGATTCAAGAATTCAGGAACAAGAAGAAAAGTCAGCTGTTGAGCAGGCAAAACGACCACGCGGAAGACCGCCAAAGCCCAAAGATACAGAAACTAAACCAAAGTTGCCAAGGGGGAGACCTAGAAAGATTATAGATCCTCAAGATGTCAAACCTAAACGTCCAAGAGGCAGACCAAAAAAGGAAGTGCCGACAGTTAATGAACCCAAACGACCAAGAGGTCGACCTCGAAAGGTAAACTAAATTTGTCGGAATACAATTCATTAACGCAAAACTGTTTTACAGATAAGGACCGAACTGTATTTGGTTCAACTTTGTTGTATATAGTACATAAAATTGGGAAAGTTTTATTTCATATTTGTTATAACACTATTATATATAATAATGCGATATTTTTTAAAATTTTTATGTATTTATATATAATATCAATACACCTTTACAACATAGCGAAATCATTTAACTATGTCAAAAATCAGGCGTCATAATCAATAAAAAAAGAGCCTACTCAAGTAAGCTCTTTCCTGTTAATGTCATTGTCAGCATTATGCCTTGCTGTCTTCTCCGTTGAACGATTTCAGCGGTTCCGCTCTGGTTGGATGTCTGAGCTTGCGGAGCGCCTTGGCTTCAATCTGTCTGATTCTTTCTCGGGTAACTTCGAACTGTTTACCTACTTCTTCGAGGGTGTGATCAGTATTCATTCCGATACCGAATCTCATGCAGATTACCTTTGCCTCTCTTTCAGTCAGCGCACCGAGCACCTGCTTGATTGCAGCCTTCAGGCATTCAGAGGTTGCAGACTCGTCAGGAGATGACAGTGTGCTGTCTTCTATGAAATCTCCGATATGTGAATCATCGTCATCACCAATTGGTGTTTCCATTGAAATCGGTTCACGGGCAATTCTCAGAACTTTAAGGATTTTATCCTCGTTCATTCCCATTCTTTTAGCAAGTTCCTCCGGAGTAGGATCTCGCCCCTTCTCCTGAAGCATGTTCCTTGAAATTCTGTTCAGTTTGTTAATAGTTTCAATCATATGAACAGGAATACGGATGGTTCTGGCCTGATCTGCGATGGAACGGGTGATAGCCTGTCTGATCCACCAGGTTGCATAGGTTGAGAATTTGTATCCTCTGCGGTATTCGAATTTGTCTACTGCCTTCATCAGACCTATGTTTCCTTCCTGGATCAGATCGAGAAATTGCAGACCTCTGTTGGTATATTTCTTGGCGATGGAAATAACCAGTCGCAGATTTGCTTCGATCATCTCTTTCTTAGCTCTTTTGGCTTTTGTTTCACCAAGGGAAAGGTTCTTGTAGAGTTCTTTTATTTCAGCAATAGTCAGCTGCGATTCCTTCTCAAGAAGTTGAATCTTTTCAATATCGGCCTTTACCCTGTGTTCATAGGTTTTCAGCTTTTCCACCCAAGGATTGTTGGTCTTGATTGCCTCGTAGAACCACTCCATTGAGGTTTCAGGGTATTTTCGGCGGTAGTAATTGAAATTCTCCTTGGTCATGTGACATTTCTTTACACAGAAACTCATCATGTCCTTTTCTGCTTCAATGTAAACATCTCTCTTGTTGCTGATAGTATTGACAATACGTTCAAACTGTTTGGCTGTCAGACGGAACAGCTTGAAACATTCTGCAAGTTTGTTGATTTCCTCTTTTGCCTCGTCAGATGATCTTCCGTATTTGCTGATTGCGTTTTTAGTGTTGGCAACCAGTACTCTCAGTTCTTCGAAACGCTTCTTGGCTATTTCCGGATCTGGCCCCTGTTCCTCATCCTCATCTGAAGATTCATCTGAGTCTTCGTCATCATCCTTGCTGTTGTCAGAGGATTTCTGCTCATCGTCATCGCTTAATTCTTCGTTGATCTTATTATCATCCAATTCTGAATCAAGTTCCTCATCAGGGATGTTTTCAGGATCGAGATCATCGTCATCAGATACGGTCATACTCAAATCTTCAGTTTCCTGCATGGAAAATCCGGAGATTATTTCCTGGAGCTTAACAGTTCCTTTGAGATATTCATCAAAATCATTCAGAAGGTTTTCAATTGCCTGCG
>JBGUIU010000202.1:0-7174 GCA_045113275.1 Paludibacteraceae bacterium | reverse complement strand
CTGCCAATTATTGTAAAGGGAAAATTCGAGAGCCATCCATAAATCAAATACCAAGAGATATGAAATTCAAGACCATTCAAAAGATTTTTTTAGTAGCCATGTGTTCGTCGGTACTCTATGCATGCTCTGAAGACGAATTGACCGACGACACTAAAAAAGAGCCTCAATCAAATATATTATCCATCTCTAACGCAGATGAGTTGTTTGACTTCGCACAAAGGGTAAAAAACGGCGAGACGAAACTTGATGCAGAGTTAGTGGCAGACATCGACCTGACAGGAAAGTTGTGGACACACATAGCAACCAATTTTCAAAAAGGTTATGAAGGTTATTTCAAAGGGAATAAACACACCATCACGGGATTGACCATTACTGAGGAACACGTCAAAAAGGTATTTGATCTAACCGATGAAGATATAAATTATTCATATCCATTAGGTTTATTTTCATACGTGGGAGATGACGGAATCATCACAGGAGTCATTTTAAAGGATGTGTCTATCCAAACACCAAACATACATAGTGTTGCAGGAATCGCAGGTGTGAACGAGGGAACCATTACGACCTGCACCGTATCAGGTAAGCTTGTAGGAAACAGAGAAGTCGGAGGTATTGCATCTAGCACATACAATGCTATCTCTGGATGTGAGAACTATGCCGATATAAAGGGCAGCAGTCAAGTCGGAGGCATTGCAGGAACGGCAATGAAACACATTATGTCATGCAAGAATTATGGTAAAATCGAAGCAGATGATGAAGCAGGAGGAATCGTCGGCACCTGTGGAACGAAAGCAATCCTATTTAATTTGGAGAACTACGGAGAGGTAACTGTCAATTCGGGTGCTGGAGGAATCACCGGATTGGTTGCCGGCAAATTATACAACAGCGTCAATTACGGAGCAATAACGGGATCGTACGATATTGGTGGAGTTGTCGGCAAACTTGATAGAGCCAACATTACTGGTTTGGAATTCAGTTATGACAATCCCGACGACGCATATATGGAGAATTGCGTGAACTATGGTGTGGTGCAAGGAGGAGAGACTACAAACGCAGTAATTGGAGGTTTCTATGAAATAGACCCATTCGATCACAAAACACGCGTCACATTAACCACCAAAAACATCTTCTACGATGCCAACGTCAACCCTACTCTAACGGATGAACGTGGAACCGCTATCGATAGCAACACACTAAGCACACTCAACCAATGGGTGGATAATAAACCAGCAGAGCACAAAAATGTTGCCTTTAAAATCTGGGAAAAGGATGAAACAGGAAAATTTGTGATTAAGAAGAAATAAGATAATCTTTGCTGAAATTAACTTTTCACATTTTGACACACCATCATCTGTGATTATAGCAACCGATTATTCCATTCTCCATATAACAGACTTGCATCCTTTGAACGCATTTGTTTCAACTTCCACATTTTTCCACAAATTTTCAATCTTAATATAAAGCTTTTCACAGTCCCTAAAAGCATATGCTTCAATGCTCGTCACACTCTTAGGAATTGTTATGCTTGTCAAACTATAACAAGCTCCAAAAGCATTTGCTCCGATGCTTGTCACTCCCTCTGGAATGTTTATGCTTGTCAAACTGCCGCAGCCATAAAAAGCACCTGATCTGATGCTCGTCACACTCTTAGGAATGGTTATGCTTGTCAAACTGCCGCAGTCCCTAAATGCGGACATTTTGATGATCGACACCCCCTCTGGGATATTTATACTTGTCAATTTTCTGCAGTAGGCAAAAGCATTATTTCCAATGCTCGTCACACTCTTAGGAAGGTTTATGCTTGTCAAACTGCCGCAGCCTTCAAAAGCAGATTCCCCGATACTCGTCACACTCTTAGGAATGGTTATGTTTATTAAACTGCTGCACCAACAAAAAGCTTTTTCTCCGATACTCATCACTCCCTCTGGGAGCACAACATCCGTGCATTTTTCCTTATCTCCTATCCAGCCATAACATTTTGTGCCTTTATCATAGATCAATAATTGGGGCTTCAAATTATCGCAGCCATAAAAAGCACCTTCTCCGATGCTCGTCACACTCTTAGGAATGTTTATGCTTGTCAACCTGCCGCATTTATAAAAAGCACCTTCTCCGATGTTCGTCACTCCCTCTGGAAGGTTTATGCTTGTCAAACTATCACAACCCAAGAAAGACTCTTCACCAATGCTCGTCACTCCCTTTGGAAGGGTTATGCTTGTCAACCTTCCACAACCCAAAAAAGACTCTTCACCAATGCTCGTCACTCCCTCTGGAAGGTTTATGCTTGTCAAACTATTGCAACCTCCAAAAGCGGATATTCCGATGTCCTTTACTCCCTTGGGAATCACAACATCCGTGCACTTTTTCTTATCCCCTATCCAGCCATAACATTTTGTGTCTTTATCATAGATCAATAATTGGGGCTTCAAATTATCGCAGCCATAAAAAGCATATTTCCCGATGCTCGTCACACTCTTAGGAATGGTTATGCTTGTCAAACTGCCGCAGCCTTCAAAAGCAGATTCCCCGATACTCGTCACGCCCTCTGTAAGGTTTATGCTTGTCAACCTACCACAGCCTTCAAAAGCAGAATTCCCAATGCTCGTCACACTCTTAGGAATGTTTATACTTGTCAAACCGCTGCAACTATAAAAAGCTTTTTCTCCTATGCTCGTCACGCCCTCTGGAATATTTATTCTTGTCAAACTGCTACATTCATAAAAAGCATCTCTTTCAATGCTCGTTACACTCTTAGGAATGTATATGATTGTCAAACTCTTGCTTTTATAAAAAGCCCTTTCTCCAATGCCAATCACCTTATACACTTTCCCTTTTATTCGTACTTTTTCTGGTATAGTAATGGAATAAAGACCATTATACGAAGGATTTTCATAAAGACCTTTTATACTCATCTCCACAGTAGAATCCGATAACATTCTGAATTGCAGAAACGTTTCCTTTACATCAACCACATTAAGATCATCAGGAATATCGACATTTTCATTTGAGATGACCTCTTCCTTATTTATTTTTTTATTCTCTCTTTTTTTCTGCTTCACGGCCATATCTGTCGCCAACATAGACAAACAAACGGCAAATGCTATAACCAATGCAAATATTTTTTTTGCCATATCTCTTACAAATTTACATTTCAAAAATTATTGTTGTCGTTGCGGCAACGTTACAAAATTAGATATATATCACGAATGATGAAATTTCAGCGTCAAAATTGTTGGAAGATACAACGAAATATGATACGAGTAGCTTCGCTAGAAATCATACAAATCTATTCAAATCATACAAATCTATTGCAGCAACTTCTTGTTATACTCTGCTATCAAGTCCATTTGGGAACATTTTTGTCCGATTTGTTAAGATTTGTAAGATTTCTGTCCGAAGGACACTCCTTTATGAGCACTAAATTGGATGATACTTTATCTGTTTCCAACTTTCAGTGAACAACAATATAAATAAATCATTTCGTGGAATCTCACTCCTGTAAGGACGTGGCGTGCCGCGTCCGTTTTATAGCGTGCCACATTCGCCGCATAACGTGATTAACTGACAAACAGCAAGATACCGAAAGCTATGCATCATATCAGAAATAAAAAAAGCTCCGAAACGAATTTCGAAGCTCTTGTACCCAGACCCGGGGTCGAACCGGGATGGAAGTGAATCCACTGGTGTTTGAGACCAGCGCGTCTACCGATTCCGCCATCTGGGCATCATTGAGTATTGCTCTCAAATGCGGTGCAAAGGTATAATATTTTTCGTTACATACAAACTTTTTTACGTAAAAATATACACAAATAATTACGCTTTTCTTTTAACTACTTATTTATCAAACGAATATAATTTTACTTAAAAATCTTAGACAAGATATAGGAAACGCCTCCGTAGATAAATGGTAAACTTATATACCCAATCCACATCCACGTTGGTGTTTTTATTTCACTAAAATAAGGAAATCCCGTAAAAAAATATGGGAACAACCAATTCAACAAGAAAACTCCTAATGAGCCTACAAAAACAATTGCATAAGGCTTAAAAGAAATACTCTCATCCAGATCCATAATCATGGCAGAAATCATCACAGAGAAAAGTAAAATCAAAAAAGGGATTACCGTGAAGAACCACAACAAAATACCACTACCATCTCGTTCTCCCCATAGATAGGGTGTCATAGAGAAATATGCTCCAGATACCATACAACACAAGATGAAAACCACCCAAATAACAATTCTTACAGTCTTATTTTTCATTGAAATTTCTTTTTATCCTTTATGTTATTACAAATTTACACACAACATTCTCACAAAATAAAGGAACCTTCATGAAACTTGCAAATAATTTGTTTGAAATGTCAACCTCCTTTCTACCCTATCCTTTCTTTCCATTTTTATGCTTCGATAACCTCTCTCATTGTTGTTTTATACCAAAGAATCAAGTAAATTTGCAATTCATTCTTAGATTATGGAAGAAATACTCAAACAACTGAATGATAGTCAGAAGGAAGCCGTATTGTACAATGACGGCCCCTCCCTTGTCGTTGCGGGTGCAGGATCCGGAAAGACTCGTGTGCTAACCTATAAAATAGCCGCCCTACTTCAACAAGGCTATCATCCGTATAATATCTTAGCAATAACCTTCACCAACAAGGCTGCCAACGAGATGAAAAACCGTATCGCCACCCTTACGGGTGAACACACGGCCAAACAACTCTGGATGGGAACCTTCCACTCCATCTTCGCCCGTATCCTCCGCGTCGATGGTGCTCCGTTAGGTTTCACAAAGGATTATACTATCTATGATACGGATGATAGTAAAAGTAAAATCAAGGCTATCATCAAGGATTTAGGACTCAATGACAAGGATTATTCTGTCAAGAAAGTCTATTCTCGTATTTCTAAACTCAAAAACGATCTAATCACCCCTAATGCCTACGATAAAAGGGGCGATCTACATGATTCAGACCGTCGTCAAAACATGCCTCGATTCAAAGAGATATACAAAATCTACATGAATCAGTGTCACCGTGCCAATGCCATGGATTTCGACGATATCCTGCTATATACAAATGTATTGTTCAGAGACTATCCCGACATTCTAAGAAAATATCAACAATTGTTTCAATTTGTATTGGTGGATGAGTATCAGGACACCAACTTTTCCCAGCATCTGATCGTAAAAAAGATTGTGGACTCACACCATAAGCTATGCGTGGTTGGCGATGATGCTCAAAGCATATACTCCTTCAGAGGGGCTAACATCGAGAATATTCTGCGCTTCAAGGATGCGTATCCTGAATACAAGCTTTTTAAGTTAGAGCAGAACTACCGTTCCACTTCCAACATCGTAGAAGCAGCCAACAGTCTAATCTCAAAGAATAAAGGACAAATAAAGAAACATATCTTTTCTGAGAAAGCGGCTGGAAATAAGATCAAAGTATTCAGTTCATTCTCAGATCAGGAGGAAAGCAACATCGTCGGAAACATTGTCAGACAACTCAGCAAAGAGTATGATTTTGAAGATGTGGCCATTCTATATCGAACCAATGCTCAGTCTCGTCTGTTAGAGGAGGCGCTTAGGAAAAGAACCATTCCTTATAAGATTCATGGTGGCAAATCCTTCTATCAACGAAAGATTGTTAAAGATATCCTCACCTACCTTCGTCTCATCATCAACTCAAATGATGAAGAAGCCTTTAAACGGACAATCAAATATCCTCGAAAAGGAATCGGCGACACTACTCTTGAGAAGATCAAAGAGGTGGCCAATCAAAAAGAGATCTCTTACTGGGAGGTGATATCAGACCCTGTAGGAAATAATCTTGATCTAGGTGCAGCGGCTATCAAGAAGATTGCTGCTTTCCGTGATACAATAAACAAGTTCCATGAGAAATCCGTCACCACCGATGCCTATACCCTAACCGACCTTATCGTCAAAGAGTGTGGTATCATGGAAGATCTGACCAGAGACACCTCCGAGGAAGGAAAAGACAACCTGAAACTGATGGAAGAGCTTCTTTCCGGCATTCATGAGTTCTGCGAGTCCAGGAAAGAGGAAGAGGGCATCGAACTAAGCACCATCTCAGACTACTTACAATCCGTTTCGCTCCTGACGGATCAAGACACTGACAAAGAGGAGGACATCCATAAAGTCACCTTGATGACCGTTCATGCGGCCAAGGGATTGGAATTCAAGAACATCATTGTGGTGGGATTGGAGGAGGAACTCTTCCCATCGGATATGAACCTGGATTCAACGGCTGGCATAGAGGAGGAACGCAGATTATTCTACGTTGCCATCACCCGGGCCGAAGAGAACTGTTTCATCACCTATGCAAAAAGCCGATTCCGCAACGGACGTACACAGTACACCTCTCCTAGCCGATTCTTGTCTGATATCGATGCTCAATATCTTGATTTACCTAACGATTTCAGACTATCCAGCTCGGTTGACAACACGGATTTTGACTTCCAAAAATTCCGTCAAAATGGATTCTCGCAGTATGGTTCCAACAGTCAGGTCGGATTCAACAGTCAAAACAGGCCTAGCTATACATCGTCGAGGGACACCTCTCACATCGCAGGCAACACCTACGACCGAGGCGCTTCTCAATCCATAACGAAGCCAAGCAATCTGAAGAAGATTCAAGCAACACCGGTCTCTACTTCCAGCAATACAGTGGATTGTGCAGGAGAGTTAAAAACAGGCACGAAAGTAAAGCATGAACGCTTCGGTCTTGGCGTCATCACAGCCATCGAGACGATGAGCAGTGACTACAAGCTGACCATTCAGTTTGAGAATGTAGGCGAGAAAAAGATCCTACTCAAATATGCTAAATTAGAAATTGTATAACAATTAAGCGAACAGGTCTTCAGGCCTATTCGCATCAGGAACAACAAACGTTATATTCACGTCAACAGGCATGATGCCGCAAGTCCCGGAGGGACGACATATCATAGGCACGGGCGTGAGCCCGTGTGTGTAACGTGGCAGATAGCAATTAGAGTTCCGGAGGAACGACACATGTATGATTTGAATAGATTTGTGAGATTTCTCGCGAAGCGGCTCTTCATTAATATAAAAAATCAGCAAACAAAAAGAAGTGTCCTTCGGACAGAAATCATACAAATCTATACAAATCTCACAAATATGTTTTCATAGGGAC
>JBGUIU010000201.1:0-8319 GCA_045113275.1 Paludibacteraceae bacterium | reverse complement strand
TCCAGCTTTTTTGTTGAGTGTCAACCGGAATGTTAGTAAAGGTGAATGGTTTGCAAGTGTCTGTCATGAACTAGGTCATTTGTTTTGTTTCCATTTGACTGCACCGAATACTTGGAAAGATTGGCCGTTGCGACAAATCTCGATAGATGCGGCAGAGTTTGAGGCAGAGTCCGTTGCATGGTTGGTTTGTGAGATCTTGGGAATAAAAAATCCATCGGAGGTGTATCTTAGTAACTATCTGGATGATAATGATGAGATTCCAGAAGAGGTGAGTATAGATAGGATTCTTTCAGCAACGAAGGAGATTTTGAATCTGTGTTCGTCCAATTATTTAGGATGTAAAAATGGATTGCTATATAAACATGATACTCAGTTTATTAAATATATAGATAGTTTCCCTAAGAAGAAACGCAAGGCAAAAGAGATGAACACACCTTCTCCTAATATAATAGATGAGGATTTGCCATTTTAAAGAATAGAGACGCACGGCCGTGGTCTCTACGGTGACCAACAGATCACCAATAGAAATCAAACATCGTCAAAATATTCGAAACCCATTATTCATATCTATCTTTTTTATTGTTTTCTAATTTTATACATTTGCAAATGATTTTTAATTTAATTGTAGATTTTATGAAAAAAATAATAGTTTTATTGCTGTTATGTACTGCTTCATTGGGTACATACGCACAGGAAAAAGGAGAAAAATTATTAAGTACCTCAGTGGGAGTGAATATAACACGTGCTAAGTTATATCAAGATGACAAAGTAATACAAAAGTCAGACCCTGAACTGACATTGAATCTATCTTTAGGAATACATGGATTTGTGGCAAATAATTTTAGATTTGGTTTGGAGGGTGCTTGCACTTTAAAGAAGGGGAGTGAAGGGGATTTTTATCAAATAACGAAGTCTGTTTTAGTAGGTCCGGTGTTTGCGTATTATGTAAAATTGGCTGATAAATTTCATTATGTTCCACAACTTGGTGTTTATTATATACATACAAATTTTACTAGTAAATCAAATATAACAGGAGACTATGTTATGTATGGTTCATCTCATGAATTAATTAAAAATGGCATTGGATTTGAAATCCAACCATTACGATTTGAAGTTCGTCCTAATAAACATCTTGGATTGTCAATGGGTGTATTTAATATTTCTTTTATTGATTTGATTCAAAAGAATGAAAATCAGTATAAAACAACAGGTTTTGTTTTTGATTTATGTATAAATCCAGAAGTGGGCATGCAAATTTATTTTTGATTCCCAATTAATCGATAAAAAAACTTCGGAGCAAATGCCCCGAAGTTTTTTTTATGTGGATTATCAACTTGATTAAGCTTGTTCCAAAGCCAAAGTCTTAGTTGGTTGGTCGCATACTTCAGAAGGACCGAAGTATTGGATAGGACCTGGGTAAACGTAAGAAGTTTCGATTGCCCATTTCTCGCGGTTAGCAGCCAATGCTTTGAAAGGTGCACCGTTCAATTCAACTAATGCTTTGCGGATAACTGGTTTTTGCTTACCGTTACGTTGCTCCATGTTCATCATCATTGTGATAGGCACACCAGCAGCGATCCATTGATCAGCAGGCTTAGTAGTGTTCTTAATCAATGACATGTAACCTGACTTGCCAGTAGCGATCAAGTTAGCAGCATTGTAACCTAAAGAGTAGCAGTAGTCAGCATCGAAGTTAGAAGGAGCTGCGCAACGTCCTTCGTAACCGAAGAAGTGACCAAGACCAGAGAATTTACCTACGTATTTACCTTCAGCCTTCATAGCAGCCAAACGAGTCTTAACCATCTCGATAAGCAATTTCTCAGTTTCGATCAATGAAACTTGTACGTTACCGTGAGGGTCACGCTCCAAAGTCAATTGTTTTGCGATAGCCTCTGGAAGACTTTCGTAAACTGACTTACTATTAGCAGAAAGTTTAGAAACAGCTGTCTTAACATCTGATTCAGTAGCTAACAAATCGTTCAATTCCTTGATCAACACTTTCATTTCAGGAATGAACTCGATCAAACCTTCTGGAATCAATACAACACCGAAGTTGTTACCTTTTGCAGCACGAGCAGCTACAGTGTCAGCGATGTTGTTTACGATTTGAGCCAACGTCATCTTCTTAGCCTCTACCTCTTCTGATACGATACAGATGTTTGGTTGAGTTTGAAGACCACACTCCAAAGCGATGTGAGAAGCAGAACGACCCATCAACTTGATGAAGTGCCAGTATTTCTTAGCAGAGTTAGCATCACGCATGATGTTACCGATCACTTCAGAATATACTTTACATGCAGTATCGAAACCGAAAGAAGTCTCGATTTGATCATTCTTCAAGTCACCGTCGATTGTCTTAGGACAACCAATTACTTGGATACCTGCTTTCTTAGCTAAGTAGTATTCAGCTAATACACAAGCGTTTGTGTTAGAGTCATCACCACCGATGATAACCAATGCTTTGATACCTAATTTGTTGCAGATCTCGATACCGCTATCGAATTGAGACTCTTCTTCCAATTTAGTACGACCAGAACCGATGATATCAAAACCACCTGTGTTACGATAATCGTCGATGATGTCAGAAGTTAACTCGATGTATTTGTGATCGATCAAACCACTAGGACCACCCAAGAAACCATATAGCTTTCCTTTAGGATTCAAAGCCTTGATACCGTCAAATAAACCAGAGATGACATTGTGTCCGCCAGGTGCTTGTCCACCAGAAAGGATAACACCTACGTTAAAGTCACCCATAGACAATTTAGCAGCAGCAGCCTCGAATGTTACGATAGGCATACCATACGTGTTAGGGAATAACTTCTTGATTTCAGCTTGGTTTGCAACTGACTCAGTTGCCTTACCTTCTTTAAGAGCTACGCCACCTTTGAAAGCCTTAGGCAATTTTGGTTGATAAGCAGCTCTAGCGATTTGCAATGCACTTTTTGCCATTGTTTATTATATTTTAGATGATTAAAAATTAAAAACAAACTATCTCTTGCAAATTTCGTAATTTTATTTGAATAAAACAAGTTGTGATAAAGGTGAGTTCTATAAATTCATCGTTAAAAAATAAATAGGATGGATTGTCGGTTGATGAACGTTCCTGTATGGTTTGATTCCTCCCTGTATCTTACTGTTTGTCAGTTGGTCACAGTAGAGACGATGTGCACATCGTCTTTATAATAATACACATCATCTCTACAAAGGGAAATCAAAATAAATTCAAAAAATCAAAAAAAAGGAAAGAATTATTTTGTTTATAAAGCATTATTATTACATTTGTATTAACTGTAGAACTAAACAATAATAAAGATATGAGGAAATTATTAACGATTTTAATGTCAGGTGCGATACTCTTTGGGATAATGGTATCTTGTGACGAAAAGGAGATTGATACGATTTTGAATGATGATTCTGGAAATGTGCAGGATGATTCGACTAAAAATGAGCAGGTAGAAGAACCAGAAGTGATTGTATCGCTCTATACAGATGAGGAGTTGGCTATGGCCAATACTGCCGTTGATGTGGACTATCTAACGGAGGAAGAGAAAAAGGTGATCTTCCTTTGTAACTTAGCTCGATTGGATGGAGAACGTTTTGCTGAGGAGTATCTTACTCCATACGCAGAATTGAATAGATTGGATGTGGAGACAAATGAGTATCTAGCGTCTCTTTATACTGATTTGAGTGAAGTGAAAGATCATGGTATGTTAAGTCCGTCGAAAGAATTAAGTGAAGCGGCTGCTTATCATGCAAAAGATTCGGGGGTGAATGGTAGTACAGGACATACTTCTTCTGATGGAACGGAGTGGGATGTGCGATTGGAGCGTTTTTTACCTTCATGGTCTGCTTTGGCAGAGAATTGCACTTATGGTTCAAGTAGGAAGTATGCGATAAATGTTGTAATGTCTCTGTTAATCGATGAAAAGGTTGCTTCTTTAGGTCATCGAAAGAATATTCTTAGTGATGATTACAACTATATCGGTGTTTCTATTATGCCTCATTCAACTTATACGTATAATTGTGTACAGGATTTTGCCTATATTGATAATGATTAAAAGTTTGTCATAAATACGATGAAAAGGCGTTTGTGTTTGATCCTGACGTGCTGTGGAATGACTCTTTGTTTGTCCATGATTTCATGTGATAGCAAGGAGTCAGCTACGTATATTAATAGTAGCACGACAAATGTGGATAATATTATACATGAAGAGACAGGAAATGTTTGGAAACCCACTAAAACCAATTCGTTATTTACGGCAGAAGAACAGGAAATGGCCAATACAGCGGCGGCTGTGGATTATATGACGGATGAAGAGAAAAAGGTGGTTTTCTTGTGTAACCTGGTTCGCTTGGATGGCAATCGTTTCTTAATAGAATACCTTCGACCCTATATCAGAAAAAATAAGCTTAATATGACCGCTAGTAAGGATTTACAATCGTTGTATTATGTTGATTTGAAAAATGTTAAAAACAGACATATGTTGCAACCGATGAAATCGTTGTGCGATGCGGCGGCTTGTCATGCAAAGGATATGGGGCAACATGGACTCGTCGGTCATTCATCCTCCGATGGAACGGATGGTATTACTAGAATACAAAAGTTCGTTCCAAAGGCTTCTCGGGTGGGTGAAAATTGTCATTATGGTCGTGAGGATGCATTGGATATCGTAATCCAATTATTGATTGATGAGAATTATCCTAATGTGGGACATCGGAAGAATATATTAAATGAGTATTGGACATACATTGGGGTTTCTATCCAGTCTCATAGTCATTATCGGTACAATTGTGTACAGGACTTCTGTCGTATGTGATAGCGTTTATTTTACCGTTAATTGGTTTTCATTCATGCGCATCATATATTGTTGGATGATGGCTTTTAATTCCCTTTCCATGGTGGTTTGTAGTGCTGTCTGATTCACTATGTTATTCTGTAGTAATGAATCAGATAGTGCATAGAACCCGATGGTTTTCTCTCCGTCAAATTGTAGCAGATGATTCTGCTTTACGTATTGGTATATGTCGTTGTTGTAATGTACGGCAAATACATCATCGGTAGGTGTATTGAGTAGATCACATCCGAAAGCTAC
The DNA here is from genome assembly GCA_045113275.1 of Paludibacteraceae bacterium. Taxonomy (GTDB): domain Bacteria; phylum Bacteroidota; class Bacteroidia; order Bacteroidales; family Paludibacteraceae; genus UBA1181. The sequence continues at coordinate 3,223 of JBGUIU010000201.1, read as the reverse complement.
GTAAGGCTTATCGTAGTTCAGTAAGCCTAAGAGGGTAGGCATAATGTCTGTTTGTTGTGCAATGATATCTTTTATGCCTGTTGGCGTTTCTCCAGAAGGGTCAAAAAGAATGATGGGAACGCAGAATTTTCCTAAATCAGTCTGGTAGAATGCATGTTCTGTTAGATTGGTATGGTCTGCTGTTAAAACGAACAGTGTGTTTTTATACCATTCTTGTTTAGAGGCTGTCTCAAAGAATTTTCTGAGGGCGTGATCTGTGTATCGGATACATTTGTGGATGATCAGGGATCCTTCAGGAAACGTGTCTTTGTATTGTGATGGAATAACAAATGGATGATGAGATGATGCGGTGAAAAGGGCTGTTATGAATGGTTCTTTCATATCGCTCATCTTTTGTGCATAGAATTGTAAGAAGGGTTCGTCCCAGATAGCCCAGGTGCCGTCAAAATCTTTGTCACCATCGAATCTGTCATCCTCATTGAATTCGGTTCTACCGAAGTAATCTTGGAATCCGGTGGAACGGGCAAATGCTTGAAAGCCCATCGAACCGTTTTGGGCTCCGTGGAAAAAGGCGGAGTAATATCCTTTGGATGATAGCTCCTTAGCCAATCCGCTTACATCATTCAGAGAGGCATCTGTTAGGAAGAATGGTTCGACAAACATCGGAATGGACGACAGAATAGAGGGCATTCCATCGATGCTTTTTCGTCCGTTGCTATAGGAGTAGCGAAACGTCAAACTTCGACTGATCAATGAATCGGTGAAAGGGGTATAACCATTGTATGCTGGTTCTAAATCTTTGTTCAGCGAACCAATATATTCTTTGCCGAAACTTTCGATGATTAGGACAACAATATTCTTGGGGCGGAACGAGAGAGAATCATTGGCTGTATGAACAGGTGTATAAATCTGTTCCATCTCATCTTGCGAAAAATATGATGGGGTAACAAATGCTTTGTTATTAATTGTTCGTAGGATAGAGAAGGGGGTATTCAGCACAAGTGCTGTCTCTGATGGTTTGGAGACATATTGATTAGCATTGCTAATGGTGATGGGTCTTACAGCAGCACCAAAGCCGCCTCTCATACCATTGACAGTCAGGTATATGATGAGTACGAACAGAAGAGTCCGGATTGGGTAGTAATACTTTAATTGAACCGCTTCACAGTTTTTATATTTGGGGGACTTATACAACTTATATAAGAGAAATAGTAGGATGAAAGCGGATAAAACGAGATACCAATGACGGATTATCTCGACGCCGAAGATAGAGCCCAGATTGTCTTCTCCTGCAAATTCATGAAAGACTGATGCGGTGGTTCTCCTGCCTGTGAATTTGTAATAGACAGCATCCGAAAGGTTCATTAGAATGCCTATGCCATTAAAAAGTAAAAAGAGAATTTTGCCGATTAATGCAGATAATTTATACTTTGTATGGACGGGAATGGACAAGAGGACGATGAGAAGAATGTTGGTGTATAGCACAGCCGACAAATCGAATTTTAGTCCACCGGCAATGATTTGTGTCCATTGGTCGAATGATATGTTCGTGAAACTATTATAATTTTCCGCCCAATAGATGAAGCGGCAAATCATATAGGAAATCATTGCAATCAGAAGATTCCAGGCTAAAACGAATATCTCGTTTATGAATAGTTTTTTTGAATCAGTCATGTTATGATAAAATTGGATTGTAAAGTTACAAAACTTGATGCATATTTCAGGTAAGATTCATGGAGATAAAAAAAATATACAACTTTTATAAAAAAAATTTTTATAAAAAAATATCGTATTCATGGGGAAAAATGATTTGTGAGGAAATTGAAGTCCTTATAAATTAGTGAATTAGCTTGTTTTATAATAGAAAAATTATTATATTTGCATGCAAAGAAAAACAAATCAAGCATATTAGTTTGATGAAACAGTAAAAAGTTTTGGCTCCGGAGGTCCGAGAGGATAACCGGAGTTCTTTTTTTATTGGTGCTTGATGTATCTCTTTATGTGATAAAAATTTGGCAGTCTTTGCTCTAATTAGAGCAGAGAATGTATAATTTTGCATAAAAAAGAAGGAAACAATGGATTTAGAAAAAATAGCGAATCAAACGGAGCAGGTGATAAGTGCTTTGTTGAATGATCATCCGATGAAAAGGGGATCTATTTTTGTGATAGGATGTTCTTCCAGTGAAGTTGTGGGCGGTAGAATAGGGAAGAATTCCAGTGAAGAGGTAGGCAAGGTGATCTTTGAGACTGCGCATAGAATTTTAGCCGTCAAAGGGGTGTTTTTAGCTTGTCAATGTTGTGAGCATCTGAATCGTTCATTGGTGATAGAAGAGGCTTGTGCCGAGAAGTATGGGTATGAACCTGTGTGCGTGGTACCATGGTTGCATGGAGGAGGTTCTTTTGCTACGGCTGCCTATCATAGTTTCGAAAAACCTGTGGTGGTTGAACATGTCAAAGCGGCTGCTGGATTGGATATCGGAGATACATTGATAGGAATGCATTTGAAAGATGTGGCGGTGCCTGTTCATCCTGCCATAAAACAAATAGGAGAGGCGCATGTGGTAGCTGCCTATTGTCGTCCTAAATTGATAGGAGGTGAACGTGCTAAATATGTGGAATAGACAGGTACGTTTGCTTCATAGATGATACAAAAAGTAAGGGGGTGCTTCAATCGAAACATCCCCTTGTCATTACTATAACTAAAACATCCTTATTTATTTACTACCTCTCAGCAGTGTGTATGATTTTCCTTCTTTGTTTTTCAAAATGTAGAATCCTGCATTGAACAGCTCATAATTATTCCTTTGAATGGTGACCGTTTTTATGTATCTACCGAGCATGTCGAATACTTGATAATCTCCTTCTGGAATTTCATTTAAATCAGAGATTGTCAGGTCAACATTCGTTTCTTCTTGAATCAGGTTGAATTTCAGATTGTCTAAATCAAACCAATCGCCCGTGATTTCTAACTTTAACACATGTTTGCCCTTGGTTAATTTATTCAACTTGACAGTCACCGTTTCAAATGATTCGTAACCACCCGTGTTAGGCACTCTGACGAATCCACCTGGGGTACCATCGTCGCCAGGGATGATGAAGGTATTGTCCATGTAGAGCGTGAAGGAACCCGATGTTTCCTTGGAAGCCACCCGACATTCCACTTCGTATTCGCCATCTTTTTCTACCTCTACTGTATATTCGAGCCATTCACCTGTTTGGAGGT
>JBGUIU010000200.1:0-11986 GCA_045113275.1 Paludibacteraceae bacterium | reverse complement strand
CCCTCCAATATTATCATTGGAAGTGATAATACTCGTTTCACTCTTCAATGTATTCATAAACGATCTCAATATTTGGAGAGAGTCTCTTATAACCGATAGTCTATCTACTAATTTTTTATTGGCTTTTACAAAAGAATCTTTGTTTGTTACTTCCATGATGACATCGACCTTCCCCAATGTGACGTCTGAATTGGAGATGCCAATCTGAACACTCTTTTGGTCTAGTTTATGACTGATCATGGGAATCTTTATGACGGATACGCCCGCAGGTATTTTTACGTGTGCGGTTCGTTCAACCATTGCTCCTTGCTTGTAAATTGTCACCTCTTCAATCTTCGATTGTGTTGTTAGGGTGTCTGCTGCATCAACTTGAAATGAGACGAATGTTAGCAGTAAAATTAGATGAATAAAATGCTTCATTATATTATGAATGTTTTTTGTTTTAAACTTGATAATACTACAACTCATCTATACATAAATGATATTTCAAAGATAATTGAATGTTTTGAAGAAAATGAAAATTATTGAATATAAAATTCTTTCGTTCCCTTAATTGTCATCAATGAAATATACAATAGAAAAATATAGAATGGTGTTTCTTCCTAACTTCTCATTCCCCTAAGATCGTTATTTTTTTTCAAAAAATTGAATGATCTCTTTCATGAGCTGCATCCTTTCTTTTTCGCCATCAATGCTTTCAAAAGGGATGGAAGAAATGATTGTTTTGTATTTTCCTCTGTATCCAACAGTAGCAGGATTGTTGTTCCCCTCAAAAGAGTGAATCACTTTAGATCCGTTACAGATGTCTAATGCATCTGGAGACTCTACTGCATATTGTTTTGAATTAAGAATTGTATTGTAGTGAAGATATTTTGATTTGAACTCTTTCCATGGAGAGAAATAGTTAGAAAGAAGGCCTTTGCTTGTGGTCCGGCTCTCTGCTAATTTGTATTTCAAGACTCGTTCTGCAAAATGAATAGCTTCATTGTCACAGGAGTCTCGTTCGTAAAGATCGGAAGCAACATAGGCTCCGCTGATGTATAGGTTTCCTTTTTGACGGAATAGATATCTTCGAAGTGATTTCCGTAGATTAGGCTGAAATAGTTGGTATCGAGTGGTTTGACCCACTTGTGTGCTCTTTTCTTCTCCTAATATCAGATCGATAAAATCATATCCTTTTAGACTGTAGGTTCCTTCTGTGATGACTTCATCACTGCATGATACAAAGGAATAACCTGCATTTAGTATAGCTTTCCCATGTACGGCAGGGAAGTCAAATGTATTACCGGCAATCTTCTCATTTTCAAAAAGCGCATAGCTGCCTCCGTGTCCAGGGTTGGCATTGGTCTTGAATTTATTTCGTTTGTTGAAGGCATATTGGCTTCCTGTGTAACTGAGGTCATATCTGTCAGGAACACCTTGGTCACCGTCCAAGAATCCAGAATAGTTGGGGGTGTCGAACCACTCGGGTGCAGCGACACGATGAAATCCGTTAATGATGAGAGCTGTCTTGGCTTTATGAGGCACATATCCGGCTGCCAGAATTTCAGAAGGGAAGCTTTCTCCTCCTTCGTTGACAGCTGTTACTTTGAATCGATATATCTTATAAGGTTCCAATGTGACTTGTAATGATGGAGTCTTGGTAATTTCTCCGTTGTTCCAACCTTTCCCGTCAATAGATGTATATAATATGTAGTGCTTAGGTGTGGCAGTTGGCTCCAAACTATCGCTTTGAGCCACCCACGTTAGGTGAATAACATTGTTCTCCTCGTTATAAAATTCCGCACTGAAATTTTTCACTGGTAACGGTTGAACGACATACTCTCTTTCTTGCTGGAAACAAAGGAACTTTAGAATGCCTTTGTATATGGCACGACTTGCCACAAATTGGAAGTGTGGGTCTAGTCCATAACGCATATCTGTTAGATTCTGATGAGAAAGAAGCTCTAAAAGGAAGGTTGGAACTTCAGGCACTCTCGCTTCATAGTAGGATGCATCGGTCAGTCTTCTTCTTGTCCAGTCAGGACGGAAGGTTTGCCGGATGTCTCTTACAATCTCTGTCTGTACGATGTCGGCTAGGTCACGAGATACGATTCTTCGTTGATTGTTGGAATAGAATTTAGACTCGTTGCTTTCTGATTTATAGATTGTTAATGTGCCGACAATGCTATCGTTAAACAATTGACCTGCATCAGTATGAAAGCCCATTGCCATTTCAACGGGGATGTTTTTACCTTTTGTATTCGGTGATTTTGATGAGCCACCTATAAGGTCGTTGACCCAATGGCCACGACACATATAATCATCTTTGTAATCACTTAAACCTTCGTTTCTGCTGTAGATGGAATCTGGGTATCCAGCCCATTGTAACCAATATCTGGCACCTTCCAGATAACGTGGCATATTGTTATAGATAACAGAGTCTTGGGCGTTTGTTCTTCCGATATTACTATAACCACCACCAAATCTTACAGCATCAGCCGTTATAATGTTGTTGTTAGATTTACTTTTGTTGGAGAGTTCGACCCTTCCTGTCTCAGGATTTATTCCTTTGTTGAAATGAAATGTTCCAAGATAGATCCATGTGCCACCTCCCATTTTCTGATTGACGATGTATTGTGTGCATCCGCCTGTGTGATAAACGGTATAGTGTGCATCCGTGGCACTTGTTGGAAGCGTGTGGTAGGAGATATAGACAGCGTAATCGCCTTCTTCAGGTATTTCGGGTGTCCAATTGGCATACCCCATACCTTCTTTGTTTGTTCGTATTTGTCTGTATGAACCATAACAGAATGGATTTTCGCCATCGACATATTGCTCTTTTGCATTGGCGTATCCAGTGGAATCACCTCTCCGCCATCTGTGTTTTGTGTCTTGACACTCGTCGTAGAAAAACAGGTCACGGTCATCATTATCTACAATGACTTCGTTCAACTGGGTGTCACGTTCCCTTGGTAGCATAACGTATGCACCTGCATTTTCTAGCATCGGAAGGAGGTAGGGCAATACATAACTTAATGTGTAGGTGTCCTCACTTACATGAAATAAGCGAGGCCGTTGCCATATCCAATTATTTTCTCTTTGCTCGAAATATAGACCGTGACTTGGCCATAAAGCGATCGTGTTGTTGAGGAGACCTTTGGTCGGTTGATAAGCCTTGCTTAGATTGCTGACGATGGAAGGCGCATATAATCGATGACTCTCCATCCTTCCTTTGTCTAATTTTGTCTCTTCTCGATAGATATTAGGTACTAAATCGCTAATCTCATAACCATTGATAAAGAACTCGATGTTATAGCGGTAATAATCGTGAGGCAAACTTTTCTTGATTGAATCTTTAATAGCTTGAACGACATTTTCTCTGAAAGGAATGCTTTCTAGATATTTATTGCCATAGATTTGAAGCGTTTTCCTGCTCTTGTCAATCTTTATGCTGTCATATCCAATCTTGTTTTTGCGCAAGCAAGGATACTCATTTTGCAAATAAGGCAACAGTGACTTCCCGATGGAGTCAGTTACGATTTGTGAGTGTAGGGGAAAGCACGATAATAACGTGAACAATGTTCCGAGTAAGCTATAAGCCCAAAATCGATGTTCAGAGGATTGTTTCACGTGATCAAGAGGTATAAGTACCCGGGATGAGACTCGAACTCACACAACCTTTCGGTCACTAGTACCTGAAACTAGCGTGTCTACCATTTCACCACCCGGGTAATAAGACATATGCAAAGGTAATATATTTTTATTTAAAAAAAAGAAAAATCATTTGTAAAGTTATATGATTTACATGTGGAAAATCCGTCTTCTTTTTCGCATCTTATTTTATGTGTGGAGAATTTTAATATCTTTGTCGATAATTGGTAATGAAGTAACTAAAAAATCGAAACAAGGAATGGGAAAGCTTATGATGAAAATGGCGCTTGTGTTGATGCTTTTACACTTGCCGTTACTGTTGAATGCACAGGAAAATAGTGAGAAAGAGCCAGGTCAATCTCAGTCAAATCCAGCAAAGGAGTCTTCGGATAAATTCAATGTCCGAAAAGAGAAAGGTTGTGGAATCTTTGTAAATGTCGGCAGCTTACTGACTGATGGTATAAAAATAGGGGTGGAGCCGAGATACAACCGTTGCATACCTTCTATTTTTGTTGGTGTGCCACAGACGGGTCTTGTGTTTAAAAACAGTCACAAGGATTGGCAATCGCTCCTCAGTATCTCTGTGGGCATAGGGTGCAAGGGAATCGTTCCTACAAGGTGGGGCGGATTCTACGCTGGTGGTGTTGTTCAATACGAACGTTTTTCTGGTGATTTGAAAGTCAATATGTTACGAGAAGAAAAAGACTTCAGTGAGAACGTTGCGGTGATGGCTAATGTAGGATGCCGATTCCATACTAGAAGCAACCTCTATGTTAACCTTGGAGGAATGTGCGGACCATCATTTGATCGGCCCTCTTTTCGTCATACAAACATCTTGATGAATGACTATTCAGCGACATATGTTGACAGGGATCCAGAAACCAATTTCAAAGTCTCAGCAGAGATTTCTGTTGGTTATGAATTTTAATCCTAAAACAAAAAGAAGAATATGAAAAAGATACATCTATTATATCTGACACTTTTGGCAATTTGCATCTTAGTCGGTTCCTGTAAAGATGAAGAGGAGGAGATGACCTACGGAAAAGGAGGTATATTAACTGGTATTTGGGGACTGGTTGATGATGATGGTTTATACGTTGGTGAAGATGATTCGCAGTATGGTATCAATATCTCATATGATGGAAAGATCCAACGTGTTCGTTTCTCAGGTACAGAGTATGAACCTTTTAACGATTACGTGGATGGTATCATCCAACAAATCTATCCAAAGATGCTCATCGTGTTGGGAAATGAGGGCGAATATTATCTCCCTTTCATGATGGATACTATCGTCAAGGAAGATGCTAACCGACTTGCTCCATTCATGCGACTTCATTTGACAGACAACCCGATTGATACGAATGCCGATGATGCAGAGTTGGATAAGGCGCCATTCCCTGTTAGTGGAACGTACATTAAAAGATGTGTCTTTACTGATGAGATAGAACGACTGATTTCAGGAAGAGATGCTCATCTGTTTGGAGAATGGAAACAACAATTTGGAACAGACAGTATTGCTATTTTTTCTTTTAGCGGTAGTATAAATGGTCATCGAATTACTGATTGGTATGCAAGAGGAAATGTACTATATATTTTGATGGACGGGGTTGTGTCACATTATACGTATTCCGTAGTGGATAAAAAGCTTATACTTGGAGAAGATACATTCCATCTATGTCAATAGATAAATACGACTATGGTCGGTTCTTTTTCCATTCTGTAGGGGTCATATATGTGTATTCCTTAAAGTATCGGCAAAAATTGCTTGGATCTGAATATCCAACCATTACGCCAACTTCAGTCATCGTAAGCTCGTTGTTTGTCTCTATGATATGCTTTGCCTCCTCTATCCTTAGTTGATTGATGAACGCATTGAAATTGCACGACTCAAACGTATGCAGACAGATCGAAAGAGTCTTGACGTTTGTGCCCAGTCGGATGGCAATCAGTCTCAGCGTTATGCCTGAGATACAGTATAGTTTCTCCTGTAGAATGATATTTTTCCAGTCCTTCCATCTCGATTCTTTGTCATTTATTTTTAGGATTTCAAGGTTCTCGTCATCCTCTGTTTTATACGAATCATAGATGGTGTAAAACACCTTGGGATAGTGCAAATACATTAGACCGACGACACAATACAGAACAAGCATCAAGAAGTTTAATACAGTCAGCATGTCTTGATGTGTACACGTCGTGATGAGTAGTGATGTTGTTCCGATTGCCGCAACAAATAGGAATGATAATCGAATACTCTTCAATCCTTCGTCTACAATATTATTATAGGATGAGAAATCATCTATGTTGTTCTGGCAATCTCTGCTCTCCTTGAAAAAGTTCTTTATGTAATATACGAAAAGCGAAAGATAATACAACAAGAAAAGAAAGCGCAATATCACGTTGAATTTCAGTTCCCCGTTCTCAATCCATGCATGGGTAAGGTTGTCGTAGTTCAGACTGACGTGATCCTCAAATATAGATATAATGGAATACAACACACCAAAGATAATGATTGGCGATATCTGTCGTATCACATAGCGGACAGTCACACGATGCGGGTTGAGCATGTTTATGTGTGAGATGGAAAGCAAATGAGCTTGCGTAACGGAAACAACTAGAAACGGAAAACTAAATATTTCAATCTGACAAAAGAGCTTTAGAATGCAATATATTGCCAACAAAAAGAATGAAACCGCTAACAGTCTTAGTGAAATGGTGTATTTTTTTATGCCATCGTGTGTAGGTACTGGCGTAAGTAAAAACACTATCGAAAGCAATAACAAAGCTACAAAAAGAGCATAATAGGATATCTCCAATATCTTCATTTTAGGTAATGCCCTGTATTTTATTAGAAATTGGTGGGTTCTGTTAAATTTTATTCCTTGGTTGGATGAACCCGATTGCCAGTCAAGGAATTTTTCATAAATAGCTTCTCAAAAGTAATGGAACGTATTTAAAAAAATGAAAATTTCCGAAGATATATTTCTTCTTTTATCAATTTTTTGATTGTTATCAATGAATTGAATGCAAAAATGGTTATGTTAAAACGTATTAAAATGAAATGTGGTTTGAGCAAGATTGGATATTACTATGTTGACTTTTCCCTTCACTATGTCAATACTTTTGAAAAAAACGTTTCTTTTCGTTCCTATTTCAATTTTTTTTTTATTTTTGCACCATGTTATAGGTTATGATTGTCTTATAAGTTATTGATTTTTAACTGTTATAATTAAAATTTAGTAAGATGAAAAGCTGTTTATTATTGATATTAAAGATAATATTTATCTTATTTTTCTTTGCAGGAATTGTATATATGGCAGTAAGGTTTGCAGATTTCGGACAATAGTCAAATGATTATTAATATTTATATAAATTAAATTAAAATGAGAAAAATTTTTTTAATGGCTATGTTGTTCTCATCTATGGTGATGAGTGCACAGGAAGACACTGCTTCAGTGGCTACAAATGAAGCTCAAGAGACAAATGAATTTAAAGCTGATCCAGGTAAGTTTATGATGGAAGTTGGATTCTCTCCAATAGCAGGTGCTGTTAATGAAGTAAACTTAATGGGAGGCCAATTGCGTGCAGTTTACGTTGTTTCTGAGAAAATCGAGTTGAAATTAGGACTCGGATTTGGAATCAACAAGGTTTCTTCAGATAATGGAGAAGTTGGTGATGCATGGGCTGAATCTACAAACCGTGTTTCTTCATTCTCTATCAATCCAGGATTTAACTATTTGTTCAAGGGTACTCCAAAGTTGGAGCCTTATATTGGTGCAGAACTTGGTTTCGGTATGTCTGCTAGCAAGTCTGTACAAGAGTCTAAGTTGGCTAAAGTTGTTGAAAAGAACGTTGATGTAAACCGTTACAATACAATTGAGGTTAGTGCATTGACTGGTTTCAACTATTTCTTCGCAAAGAACATCTTCGTAGGTGTTGAGGTTGGATTAGGTGTAGGTGTTGATGTTTTGAAGGGTTCTTATACTGAGACTGAAATAAACGGTAAGACAGAGAAAGAGGAATCAGTTGGTGAGTCTCATGAAGTAAGCTTCTCTCCATTGGTTACTCCAACATTACGTTTGGGTTGGGCTTTCTAAGATAAGGCTTAATACGTAATTATAATTTAAGGAAGCAGCTGATTATTCAGTTGCTTCTTTTTTTTCTGTCAACCGTAATCCAATGTACATCAATCCTCCATTCAGCAATAATAGCTCATAGCCCATGGTGTAATTCACTAGCTGAAGCAGTTGACTGCTTAAGAAAGATAGTAAGATGGAGAGGATGGCAATGATAGGAATGTGTTTTCCTCTATGTTGATGTTTGGAAAAAGCAAAGATGAACAGTCCTAACACGGGACCGTACAAGTATGATACGATGGTATAGATAACATCGATGGCATGTTCGTTCTGAATCCATTCCATTGCCATCACCAGAAGGAAGAAAAGAATGGCTATGGCAAAATGGATGATTTTCCGATCTTTGATAGTCGTATCAGCTGATTTGAAATCGTTGATAATGGATGTGGTGATGGACGTCATTGCTGAGTCGATGCTGGAAAAGGTTGAGGCTAATAATCCAATGACGAAGCAGGAGATTGTCAGGACGTTTGCTTGTTGTGCAAAGTGCGGAAGAAGTTGATCACCTGAGATGTCTGTTATCCCGTGTAGTTGATTATAGTTCATTATGAGAACGCCTAAAGATAGTAATAGTAGATTAAGCGGAATGAATAGAACGCCATATGATAGCATGTTTTTTTGAGCTTCCTTCAAGTTCTTGCAGGATAGATTCTTCTGCATCATGTCTTGGTCCATGCCCGTCATTACAAGAACGATAAAAATGCCACTGAAAAACTCTTTGAAAAAATTCTGTTTGCTGTTCCATTCCCAATTGAAGATTGAGGAATGATCAGATGCCTGAATCAGAGAAAAAACGTCTGTTATTCGAATGTTAAGTAGCTGACATGCAGTGATAATCAGTAAGATTAGGGCAATGATGATGAAAATGGTTTGTGTGAAGTCGGTCCATACAATGGTCCGAATGCCGCTTCGATGAGAATAAAACCATGCGATTAAGATGGAAAGAAATACGATGAATGGGAGGGGGATGTCGCAGTAGGGTTGGATGAACAAGCGTAGAACAATGACGACGACATAGAGTTTAAGTGCGGAAGAAAGTGTCTTGTTGAGAAGAAAAAATAGTGCGGCCGTTTTGCGTCCGTAACTACCCAGACTGGCATCTAATACAGAATAGATTGACGTGACATTGTTTTTATAGTAAAGTGGTAAAAGGAGGTAAGCGACAAGAATGTAACCAATGACAAAACCTGCTACCATTTGCATGTAAGAGAATTGAGTGGAAGAGACCCAGCCTGGGACAGAAATGAATGTGACGCCAGAGATTGAGGCACTAACCATCCCGATGGCGACAGACCACCAAGAAGAACGATGACCGCCTAAAAAGAAGTCAGCGTTATCGTTGCGTTTGGAGGTGAAATGAGAAATAGCGAATAGTATTCCGAAGTATAAGAGAAGAATGGATAGTAGCCACATAAATTATATTCCTTGATTTTCTTGCAAAATTAGGAATGATTTCCGAGAATGAAAAATAAACTGTGTAGTCGTGAATTGTGTGAATTTATCATGTATGGTAGTATATTTTTTTGTTCTTTGGAATTTATCAATTATCTTTGTAAGGCTTTATTTATGCACAAATTATATGTTTGAAATATGTAGAAATTGTGCAATATTTTCGCTTATTTTCAGTTATAGAAGTAAGATAGTATTGATAGATCGAATTAGAATAATTTAGAGTTGGAAAAGAGTCATATATATATTCTTCTAATGTCAATTGCACTCGTTTTTACAGGGTGTGATATGAAGAAAAACACTGCTTTTAATAGAAAGTATCAGGCGTTGAATACACGATATAATGTGTATTTTAATGCAAATGAATCGTTTAAAAAAGGATATAAGAAAATTGATGAGAACTATTCTCCGGATTACTCTCATGTGATTCCTGTTTTTGCTGTAAGTGATGTTTCGACTTCAGGTGTGGCAAAAGGGGATATGAGTCGCGCAATTGAAAAATGTGAGAGCGCTATTCAGGAACACTCTATTCAGAAAAAGCCGAAGAAGAAATATGAAAAAATGCACGATGCGGCATACGTGAATTTCTATAATCAGGAGGAGTTTAATAGTTATATGGATGAGGTGTGGATGCTGATGGGACAGGCGAAATACTATTCGAATGACTATCTTGCAGCATCTGCAAACTTTACGTATGTGATGAAGCATTTTTCGACAGACGAAAAACTTGTTTTGCAAGCCTCTATATGGAAAGCACGCTCATTAAAAGAATTGGGCTGGCTTTATGAAGCGGATGAAATCATGAATAAGATTGACGAAGAGAGCGTTCCGTATGATGTGGTCAATCTTTATCATGGTGCGATGGCAGACCTTTTGCTCGCACATAAAGAGTACGAGGAGGCATTGCCTCATCTATTAAAAGCGGCGGAGACGGAAAAAGACAGAGTGCAGAGAACACGTTTCTATTTCGTTATCGCACAGATCTATCAGATGTTGAAAAAGAATGAAGAGTCGTATGCTTATTATGAGAAGGTGATCAAGTCAAATCCAACCTATCAAATGACGTTTAATGCTAATATCTTACAGACCGAGGTGGTGTCGGGCTCTTCGGAAGCTGATTTGGTGAAAAGGTTGGATAAGATGGCCAAGAATCGTAATAATGCTGATTATCTGGATCAGATCTATTACGCAATGGGTAATATCTATTTGGCAAAGAAAGATACGGCAAAAGCATTGGACTATTATCAGACCTCGGCAGATACAAGCGTTCGTAATGGTTTGGAAAAAGCACAAACGCTTATAACCATGGGTGATATCTATTATGGACGAAAGAACTATGTGAAAGCACAACCTTGTTTTTCAGAGGCATTTTCTATTATAGATCAAAAACATGATGATTATTTTCGTGTTTCAAAGCTATCGATGGTATTGGATGAGTTGGTGCAGAATTATGAAGTATATTCTCTACAAGATAGTTTGTTGACACTATCCACTGCCTCCAAGGCAGACTTGTCAAGTGCAATCAACCGAGCCATAAAAAAAGTGTTGGATGAGGAACAACGCGAGCGTGATCGCTTGGCTCGTGAGAGAGAAGAACAAAAACAGTTAGACCTTGAGATTGAGAACATGGCTGTGATGGATAGCCGTGCATTGGGTACGACTCAAGCATCATTGTGGTATTTCTACAATAAGAGTACGGTAGATAAAGGTAAGTTGGAATTCCGACGTAAGTTCGGTCAACGTCGATTGGAGGATAACTGGAACCGCCGTAATAAATCTATTATGGTGTTCGCAGAAGAAAACTTGGCTGATAAGATAGATATGGAATCGATGATTTCTGGCGATTCTATTGTGACGGATAAGGATTTGGATGATAAAAGTATTCCAGCCGATCAGAATCCTAAAAGAGCCGAATATTATTTGAAACAGATACCTTTCAATGAGGATCAGAAGTCTGTGGCGAATGAAGAGTTGTCGAATGCTCTTTTCAACATGGCTGTTGTGTATGATGAAAAATTAATGGATTATCCAAAGGCATTGGAGACGTATGAAGAGTTTGTTCGTCGCTATCCAAATGATCCTAGGGCTGCTGATGCTTATTATTGTTGCTATCGTATTGCAGAAAAGATGAATGACGCATCGATGTCTGGCACTTATCGAAATAATCTGATCACGACCTACCCGCAAAGTAAGTATGCTAAGATCCTTTCAAATCCTAATTATCGTGAGCGCTTGGAACGTATGCAGTCGGAACAGGATTCTCTTTATGAACAAACATATGCTGCATACCTGAAGGGCGATGTGCAAAAGGTGATGGATTATACTCGCTATATGGAGAATAACTATCCAGTATCTTCTCTAATGCCGAAGTTCTTGTTGTTGAATTCGTTGTGCATTGGTAAAACAATGGATAAAGATACATTTGCTGCGTCGTTGAATAACTTACTTGAGCGTTATCCATCGAGTGATGTTTCGTCAATGGCAAAGGATATCTTGGCTTTGATCAATCAAGGCAAAACACCTTCGGATGGTACTTCGGTTGGCGGTTTGATGGCTTTGAGAGAAGAAACGCGGAAAGAGGAAGCGGTTGAGAATGGTGTTGTTGCATCAAATGGATTCACGGTAAGTTATCAAACACCTTATCTGTTTAAGATGATTACGGATACGACTAAAGTTAATCAGAACAAGCTGTTATATGAAACTGCGATGTATAACTTCACGAAATTCTTGATTAAGGACTTTGACTTATCCGTACAGGAAGGTGTGCTGAC
>JBGUIU010000199.1:0-11525 GCA_045113275.1 Paludibacteraceae bacterium | reverse complement strand
ACCTATACCCACATTGTTCAACACACGTGTGCGAACACTCAACGTCTGAATCATCGGATGGTCTTCTACGCCCATCCACTGAAACTTACCTGTCGCCATCAAGTGCGTACAACGCTCAGCACCAGCTACTGCCGGATTCACCAAATAATAATTGAAATGGTATTGATCGCACACAATCTCTTCTTGAGCATAGATAGCAGAACAAAGAAGAGAGGAAACACTCAACAAAGCAATTTTCTTTATTATATTCATTTGCAATAAGTAAGAATAAGTTAATTATGGAGCAGAAGTTCGAGAGGAACCTCTGCTCCAAATATATGGTTTTATCTTCTAATCAGAGTAAAATGTCCGACATACTCTTTATTGATCTCTTCAATGGTAACTTGATACCAATAATCTGTAGAAGGAAGCGGTTTACCTTGGTAAGTACAATCCCATCCATCAGAATCAGCACCTAAGTATTGAGCCAACTGCTTGCCAAAACGATCATAAATCGTCACAATAGCATTCGGATATAATTCAGCTAAGTTTGGAATTACCCACTTATCATTAAGACCGTTATTATCAGGCGTAACAATAATAGGTATATCAATCTCAGGAGCCTCAAGCACGAACATTGCAAAGGTTTGACATCCATAAAAATCGGATACATATACAACATGCTTAACAAATCCCAAGTTAGTCTTCACATCCTTTTCATCAGCTGGCTGTGCATCGATTGCATATAAGAATGGAGCCGTACCGTATTCAGGATCCAACGTGATCTTACGATCTCTCACACCAATTGAATCAATAGAAGAGATAACAGGGTTTGTATGAACTGTCACTACGAATGTATCTTTTGCAGAACATAAACCACGAGTCATTTCCAAATAATAACTTGCCGTCTGTGTTGGCTGAACAATCAAGCGATCACCCAATGCAAAAGAGGTATCAATAGAAGTGGTCCACATATAAGTAGTAGCATCATAAGAAGAAGCTTCGAAAGAAGTTTGACCGCCTTCACAAATCTCAGATATACCTGTGATCTGACCCTTCAATGGTTCATCTACGAGTACCTGAACTGAATAGGTCTTAGAATTGTTACAGAAGGCATTGTAAGCTACTGCCTGATAAGTATAAAGAGATTGATGATTAACACCGCCCTTATAAGATGGTTTCACGCGTACCGTTTCAGAATTTTCTCCTTCAAGGATTGTAGGATCAGAGATCCAAGACACTGTCGTTCCCTCAGGAGCTACATTCGTAACAGTCAACGTTGTCTCCTCACCCTCACATACATTTGGTACAGGAGGAACCGTTAAACTAATAGCTGGGATAACCAAAACCTCCTCTTCACTCTCTTTACTTTGATTACCATACGTGAAGGATACAACATACTTAGCATCTTCCTCTGGATTAACTACCACCTGTAGAAGATCACCTTGCTTCGTAACTTTATCGTTCAAACTATAGGATATACCACCGATAATACCTGTTATATTCAACATTGGATTACCATTAGGACGACGGAAATTACCCGTACCCGTCGTATCAATAGTCAGAATCTCTGAAGTACCCAAACAAAGCGTGTCTTTCAAAGATGTTGTCAACTGAAGTTTTGCATCTACATAAACAATCGCATGTAATGTATCAGAGCAATAATCAGGGTCTGACAATATTATCTCATAATAATGATCCGCTGTTACATCTGTAATAACGTATGGGTTACCATTGAAGACCTCCGACTCATTTTCTCTCCAACTGATACTTTCAACCACACTATTAACTGGAGTAGTGAAGTAGATTGGAAGGGTCTCCGTTTCATTACGATCCACGATGAATGGATCATTCTGAATCGTAGCTCTGATGTATGGACGAACATTCAAAGAATTAGCAACGCCCTCTGCCATACAACCACGGTTTTCAATCTTATATGAATAAACACCATCATCTTGATTTGTCGTGTTGGTCAGTGTTAACACATTAGAAACCTGACCACCGATAGCAGCATTATTATGGAACCATGTGATAGAAGGAGTCTCGCCTGGCTTCAATGTATAGTCAAACGAACTAGTGAATACCTCACCCTCACATATCACAATCGTTTCAGTCGAAATAGATGATGCAGACAACGGAATCGTATGAACTACCACCTTAGCGCTAGTAGGACACTGATTTGTAAACTTAACAGTATATTCCTTATCATTGTAATCTGCATATGCAGTAGTATTCAAGACCTTACCTGTAGTGACCAAAGCACCTGTCTCATCGTACCATTCATAATCAGAATCTCCATCATAAGAAACAGATATCTCAATAGGATTACCACAACTATAGAATATACGTTCAACAGAATTTTCAAATACGATTGGTGAATATTTGTTATCTGATTCAACCAACGTCATGTTACCAATAACTTTTCCATCACCGATAGTAACCGTATGAGGCACATCCACACTCTTAACACATGCGCCTGCCGTAGCCGTTACTGTGTAGGTATATACGTCGCCCGTTGTAGTAGAAAGGTTCGTAGATACAAAGTTTGCATCTGTCGTAGAGCCCTGTGCTGTTGCAGCAGCATCACCACCCCATTGATAAGTAATCACACCAGGGTCATTACTTATTGCACTTGCAGTCAATGTTACATTCGTACCTGGACATGTACTGATATCACCTGAGATAGTTGGAACCGTCAAATCATTGATCACAACTTTAACATCTTTCTTTTGTCCTCTACACTCCTGATTCTTAACCAAAACATACTGAGCAGGGGTAACAGGCAATGTATAACTTGCATCGATAGCATACGTACCACTTACCGTAGCCGTAGAAATACCCATGTCGCTGCCAGCAGGACTATAATATGAATAACTCAACTGTTCTGATACATTTGTAACATTTCTGGTTAAAGACAAATCAACATCTTGTTCGCAGACTGGTTGAGGGTCAGTTATCAATACAACTGGTTGAGGATAAATTGTAACCACAACAGGTTGAGCCGCACTAACAGCTTCTGTTTTTTTATCATGTTGAGCCACATAATAGATAATCTCTGTCTTACCACCAGTTGCATCCAAACTTGCAACAGCACCATTCATTGCGAAAGTAGCGCCTATGCTTGTTGGCTGTGTCGTAGAGCTTGCTGGCTTAGTTGTACCATACCAATAGATATCATAATCTGATTCGCTCTTGCCACCTTGAGGTTGACAATCAGCCTTCAAATCATCCATTGTCTCACCTTCACAATAGTGATAAGCATACGTAAATGGAGGAAGTGCGTCACTGATTTTAACTTCAATAGGCACAGGAATACTATAACATCCATTCAAATATTGACTCACGTAATATGTCTCTTTCTGGTCTTCTCCCTCTAAAATTGATGGATCCAATTTAGGTGTTGGAGTACCAACAATCGGTGTCTTACCATCTGACTCATACCACTGAAGTGTAGCACCCGATACAATATCTGTTACTGCTTGATCATCACGCGTTAAGATGTCTTCATTAAACGTGCCATCTACATTAGCAGAAGCTTTCAAGTAAAGAACAGACTTGGTCGACACTTCAGGAACGTATGTAACAGTAACTGGTATTTGTACATCTGGTCCAACACAAACCTCACCCGTAGAAGTGATGGTATAAATTTGATGAACTTGATATTCATAGGTAGTCGTTTGTTTGACATCCAATGAAGGAGCTGTCGTAGTAACTACATCATACGTACCATTTTCATTTTTCAATGACCAAACAAGTCCGGATGACATCAAGTAATTAGTAGCATCATTATACAAAGAAGCATTCAAGGAAGAACCCATAGATGACTCAGCACAATACTTCACAACATTGGTAGCATCCACCTGCGGTTCTGGTACATCATAGATAACCACATCAGCAGCAACAGGTGAACTCTCAGCACCTGAGTTGGATACCTGCGTTACATAATATGTAATCTTACCTTTTGTTGACACATCAGGAGTTGGCGCACTTCCCAACTTAGTTGTTTTATCAGTATCATACCATTGTAATGAATAGTCTGATTCACTAGCTGTCGGAGGAATACTCTTTTCAGCCGTCAGAGGAACTACACTTGTACTTCCCTTACAATAATATACCGTTGGAACAATTGGTGCAGGGGTCAAATATACCATTACCTTTACAGGAACTGGAGTACTCTCACAACCATCTGCGTTGACACGAGATACCTTATAAGTATATTCTTGGTCATCCGTTACATTATCAGCAGGATAAGGCGGAGTAGGACATTCACTCAATTTAGTACCATTCTTATCATACCAAACGAGTGTGTAACCCGTCTCCTCTATTACCACAGAAGAATTTTGAGCTAACAGATTTTTAAATGTCTTCGTTACCGGATCAGCATCGGTCTTCAAGTACGTTACGCTCAAATCACCCGTAGGCTCAGAAGCTGTTGCCTTAACATATACATCCATTGGAAGTGATGTAGTATCACAATAGTTCGTCGCAGAAGCTATACCTACCAACTTACCGACATTTCCTACATACGTAGGAGTTTGGAATACAGGTGACGTAACTTCAGTGTCATCTAACATCCATTTAACAGAAGCTGTTTTAGGATGTAAAATTTTCGCATTCACTTGTGTAACACCACATAACATTACAGAATCCAACTCAATCTCAACATATGGTTTTATAATGAATGTGTACGGGATAGGATCGCTGACACATTTTTCTGGAGCCGCACTCGTTAAAGTGTAATAATAATCATACGAACCAGCTGCCAATGTCGAAAGATCCTCTGACACAGCTGTCGTTGCAGTTTCATCACTATACCATGACACCGTATGACTTGCTTTCGGAGAAGCAGTTGGCAACTTCACCTCAGCTTTCACACAGAATGGATCAATAGCATCTATAGGATCATTCGGTACAGGATAAACAGTAACTGTGAATGTTTTCTTATCACTCTCGCAGCCCGTTTCTTTATCTGTCACACTATATACAAATGTGTAAGGGCTATTGCCCGATTTCAAATCGTCAAGTTCAGGTTTTGTCGCACCAGCATCGCCACCTGTTCTTCCTAATAGATCAGTAAGAGGAGGAAGCGGTGTAGAGTTATACCAATTAACAGTAAATTCTGCAAATTCAGAACCATTCAATGCATCATCAAGAGCTGTCTTGCTTGCAGCATTTTCGCAGATAGCAATATCATCGATATCTGGAGCTATAGGTTTCTTGTTATACTTAACGATAATAGAATCGAAGACGTAGCAAGCAGCAGCGTCAGGTTTTTCATTATCACGGATCTTAATGTAGTATTTCTCTGTCTGACCTTCCTTAGAACTCTTCCATCCGATAGACGATGGCAGCGTAGAAGAAGCAGACTTTAGATCTGTATGAAGAGCCTGAGCATCTGTTCCTATTTTATCTACAAACCAAAGTTCATCAAATACAGCATTTGGTTCCGTTGATTTCTTGATACCTGACACACTAAGTGTGATAGCGTCGCTTTCCTCACAAAGATAAATTGTATCCTGAGTACGAGGTGAACCATCCACTTCAATCTTAATACTTCCATCTGGTTGATTACATGGAGGACATCCATAACGAGCAGTCAACATAATACGGCCACAAGTATAATCAGTCATTTTGCCAAAAACAATATTAAATGCATCTGTTTCTGTTCCTGCATTACATTTGTCCTTAGGCTTAAATTGCTGAAGTGCACCTGTTCCTAAAATTCCTGTTTTTTGAGTATCAGTAAAAGGTGTAGTAAAATACGTCTCCGAATTAGTTGCTACCAAACTCTCTGTGTAAATCTCCGCTCCTGTTAATTTTAAATCTAAATACAACACATATTCAGAACCTCTAACAGAGTTCGCTGGTAATACTACGTTACAAATAATCTTGAACTCCTCAGCAGTACTGGTAGGAGTAAACGTCTGTTGTTTTCCAGACCAAAACAGATCACCCGAGATATATTGGCCATAATCTAGTTTTCCTCCCTTATATATTCTTGGAGTAACAGTAATAGATCCCGTACTTGAGCCTCCACCAAGCTTACCGAACAATGATATCGAATTTAATTCAGAAGTAGCTGATAGATTAATAATTTCAGCTAGTAACTGTGGTGAATTAGTATAACCAGTAGTAGGGATCTTTGTTTTCTCATATAACTTTGTTTCAAAACGAGTGATATCTTCAATCCAAACCGTGTAAGTTGTATCATTCGATACCTCATTCTTATTGTCATGGACTTCTTTTATCTTATCTCCTTCTACTGTAAATTCCACTACACCTCCAGCGCCATTAGCCGAATACGTACCTAAAGTGTCTTTACTATCAATGGTCGAGAAAACAGCAAAAGTAGTTTGCTGAGATGCTTTATAAAATTTATCATTAACTGTATATTTATACTTAAGAATATCAGAAGATGATGGGTGTAATGGGTCTGCCACACAATTCATTACAGTAATGGTGGTATCAACAGGCATCTCCATTTCAATCACTTCGATTTTTGCTTTTGCCTCTGGACAATTCTCACATGGTACATTTGTACCAATATACAATACTTCGACCTCATATAAGCCAGCCTCTGTTATTGGAATTATAGGAGCATTATACTTGTCGCCTTTTCTTTCTGCTTCTGATAGAAGACGTAACTGCTCAATGTCGTTTATCGTGATCGAATTTAGCACTGCTCCATCCTTTTTCCAAATAAAGAAGTATCTATCTTCATGTCCTACCACAGGAGTAAAACCTGAATATAAAGAATCCTCCACACCTGGACACTTATATCTTGGACCATTCATAAATGGTTCTGGACAAATATCTGGATTTTCGCACGGAATCACAATCTCTTTCAAGCATGTACTCATATCCTCAACTTTTCCCGTACCCATAATTCCATAATGTAAGTCTTTACCTGGCACATTGGTAGATCCCCAAACAAAATACTTACCTTCAGCATTCACCATAAATCCAACTAGGTCACCACGTCCAATAGATATAGCATCATCTACACGAACCTCATTTGGACCTTTTACACCCGCACAATAGTTAGCAAAAACAGGACCACCCAAATCACAAGTGTTTTGAGCATTCTTATAAGCAGAATTAGGAATAACACCTCCGGAATTTCCAGTCTTTGCCATGTTATTTCCCCAATATATCAAATATCCCTCTTCAGTAATTGCAGCACCGCATCCATTACCTCCGATAACCTGTTTCACATCTGTTAAGAATGGTTGTCCTGAAATCTCCTCATACTCTCCAGCCAACACCTTGCTTGCATATTTAAAATCACCTTGAGGTCTTCCACCTATGGCTCCACAACCCCATCCATTACTACCCCAACCATATACATAACCGGTTGATCCATCCACTGCGAAAGAAGATTGATCGGCAATACCCGTCATTCTCACATTTTGCAAATGTTTACCACTAGACTTTGTTCCTTGTTCATTACTTGCAATTTCCACTGGCTTTGCATATGAATCAGAAGTAGTTCCTGTTCCACCACGACCATTCCATACTCCAGCAGAATACACCGTTCCAACTTGAGCATCTGGAGAGTCTCCAACAACTAACAAGATGTTATCGTCACCACCCATAATATGGACAACATTCTGCAAAATTTTCCCGTTTTCATCCCTAATATACAATGGAGTTGATGTCGGTGTATTTCCTAACAACGGATTTTTACCCCACCACACAGCCGTACCATCTTCCAAAATGGCCATAGAAGCATTTGTTGTACCACATACATATCGAACTCCACCTAAATATTTTCCATTTGGATCGGGTTCTCCATTTTCATCGTAACCCTGTGTGACCTCACCTTTGTATACTAAAACAGGTGTATCTGAAATATATTCTTGATTATCTCTACCACATTGATCAGTAGTATTATCACCCCAACAATATACTGTTTTTTTACAAGACAATGCAATATTATGTCCACCAGATCCAGCAGATATCTGAGAGAATGTCAAGTTAGGATCCTCAAATTTTACTTTAGACGGTGTAGCCACAGCTTCTCCTAAAGATTTATCCTCCAAACACAACTGACCTTTGTCATTCTTTCCCCAAGCATAAATCTTTCCTTTGTCACAGATCGCTACCGCATGATCTGATCCTCCAGAAATAATCATACTCTGCGAGAAAACCCCCGTCACTACTCCGAATGACAGAAGCAACACTAAAATTATATGTTTCTTCATAATCAATACTTTTTCCTTATTAAACCCAAATAAATATACTATATAATTAACATCCTTTTTCATCTTCACCATTTTGCCTTCTGTAGAAAGTACAGAAAGCAAGCAAATATAAATCTTAATTCTCGGAGTTCAAAACGATTAATTAATTTTTTTTAACGAAAAAATGTTGATTGTTGATTATTAACTATTTTATTTGTTTTAACTGCGTTTTATCTGCTTTTTTACGTACATTTGCGACGTTAAATCGCATAAAAAATGAAAAAACCGTTATCTTTCTTTGCTCTAATTTGTGTTTTGACGGGTTGTAATCCTAAAGTAACAACTCAAATCGTAAAGTCGCTGCCAGAAACCGACAAATATCAAGGTGTTGAAGTAATCGAACTCAATCAGGAAGCACCCAAAAACGTTGAAATCATCGGTCGAGTGAAGGTCGGAGACACAGGATTCACCATGACATCGAATTGCACCTACTATGCTGTAGTGGAAAAAGCAAAAGAGGAAGCCAGAAAAATGGGAGGTAATATGATCAAAATCACTGAACATAAACTTCCAGGCATGAGCACTTGTCATAGCATAACAGCAGTTGTTCTGCACATGGGAAATACAGATACTCAACTATTCTTAAGTGAAAACCCAAAAGAAATTATGACTAAACCTTCTACTACTAGAGATACAAATTATGCCATTCTGAATATTTACAGATTCAACGAAAGAGGGGGAGTATTTTCACCAAGTTATAACCTAAATCTTGGCGATTCTGTCATCTGTCGCGTGAAAAGAGATTATAAAAAAACAGTGAAAATAAAATCAAGCGGCTCAACTACATTATGGGCACAGACAGAAACAAAAAGTGAAATCCCTATTACGCTGGAACAAGGGAAAACCTATTACGTACGTTGTGGAACACGTGACGGAATACAGGTAGGCCGTCCCACAATAGAACTTGTAGATAATGAAACTGGCAAATACCAATTCGAATCGTTCACTGCAAAAAATAATGAAGATACATTGCAAATGACTATTCCCACTGTTTCAGACCCAAACGAAAATCTTATTAGCTCATCCAACAACAGTTCAGTGCAATCTTCCGACGATTCATACCAACAGGAATATATACTATCCACCCCCCAAAAGAGAGAAACAGAAAATCCGAGAACCTATTTTTCAATCACAGCTGGATATAGTCATCGAACAGCTCCTATTGCAAAAAATATCCCAAGGCACTATATTGAACATTTTGAAAAACTGACAAACGGTATCAACATAGGAGGAGATTTTAACTACTATTTTTCCGACTTCTTTGGATTGGGAGCAAAATGCTTGGTCTTCAAATCATCCGACACAAGAAATATCAGAGGCACAAGACTCTTATATAACGATTACTATCACAACAACGCAGACTTCAATATATCAGACACACATATCATGCCATTTATCGGACTACAATTTTCAACACGATTTACCGGCATTGAACATAAAAATGTATTCTTAATAAACTATGGATTGGGCTATATGGGATATATAGACAAAGGCAGTGAAGATAATCATTCTTATGAGATAAATGGGAAAACCGCTGGAATAGTATTAGATATTGACTATAGTCACTGGTTTTCCAAACATGTAGCATTAGACCTCAGAATATCAGCTGTCGTAGGGACATTGTCAAAACTCTATTATGAAAAATCATCCATCGCCCCTCCTCAAGAAATAAGGCTGGATAAAGAAAACCGTGAAGGGCTTGGACGACTTGACTTTTCAATAGGAGTACGTTTCGGAAAATAAAGGCAAGATGAATTCCATCATCCCACAGGATTGATTATGACCGTCCGTACAAGATAGGCAACATACACCAGTAATAACACAGCTCCTTCCCAACGCTCCAATGTGCGTTTCGTAAAGAGGAATATCCACAAAAGGATACCTAATGCAATCATCAGAATATAATCAAAAAGGAAGCCTTCATCGCTGCCTTGTATCGGACAAATAGCTGATGAAAAACCGATAACGCTCAGGATATTGAACGTGATGCTTCCTATCACATTTCCAATTGCCATGTCGGTCTCGCCTTTACGTGCAGACATGATAGAAGCGAAAAGCTCTGGTAGGCTGGTTCCCGCCGCAATCAACGTTAACCCAATGATACGTTCAGATACACCTAACATCTTAGCCAATTCACAAGCTCCTTGAATCAACCAATCGGCACCGTATGTCAACGCCACAATAGCACCTACCACATAGACACATGCCCTCCATAACGGCATATCAGGAACATCTGCATGTTCTTCTTCCTTGCTCTGTTTCCTTGAATTCCATATTTGCCAAGACACAAACGCAATCAACATCAAAACACCTATGATACCGGCAATACGACTAATGGTGCCAGTCATAGCCACCATCACGAACATTACACAGAACAATATCATAAAAGGTATGTCAATTCGCAAAGTCTGACGCTCGGTGCGACAAGCCTTAATCAACGCCGTCACACCTAATATCAATGCAATATTAGCAATATTGGACCCTACTACATTACCGATTGCAATACCCGAACTGCCGGCCAATGCAGCTTGAATACTGACCAACAACTCAGGAGCTGATGTTCCAAATCCTACGACAGTCAACCCAATTACCATCGAACTCAATTTGGCTCTCTTTGCTATGGCAACCGCCCCATCTACTAAAAAATCCCCTCCTTTAACAAGAAGGAAAAACCCAACGATGATAAGTCCTATATTTACTAACATAACTTCTCAAATTTAATCTTAAAATCTTTTCTTTTAGAGGGTTCACATATATCAATTCTTATCCTTATTCCGTTTTGGAAACCATCCTTTCTCTACGCGCTTGCGCTGATCAAATACTTCTTTGATACTCCAAAAACATGAAAAAGAAAATACTCCTAACAAAATAGATACGATATAATTATCTGAAATAAGTGATAATGCAGCACCGATAAGACCGCATATCATAAATGCCCACCAGCATTTCACTCCAAAATAATACTCTCCCTTAATCACCAAAGGATGAAAAATTCCTATGATTAAAAACGTGGCCAATCCAATGATTAGGCCTGAATAGTTTAAACTCTCCGAAAAAATAGTCATATTCCTCTATCTAAAAACATGCCTGCAAAACTAACTATTTTTTTCGTCTTGTGAAAGAATAGAATAAATTCTTAACATAATTGCCCCCCAGGGCATTGCCCATGGGCTATATTTGTCAAGGACCTTCAGCCCAATTACCACACTGCCCGTAATAATCTCTTAATTCTTAACTCTTAATTCTTAACTCTTAATTCTTAACTCTTAATTCTTAACTCTTAATTCTTAACTCTTAATTCTT
>JBGUIU010000198.1:0-2368 GCA_045113275.1 Paludibacteraceae bacterium | reverse complement strand
CATAGCAATTGGTTGCGGTGAAACAGAACCTAAGATACCCAATGCGGAGACCGAACCCGAACACGAACAAAATAGACGTGTCACCTTAGAAATTTATTCTCCAGAAAGAGTTAATGAGATAAAAAAGAAGACAAAGAAGAAATGATAGGTGGATTAAAAAGAACAAATGGATTATTTCCTCTGATAATTATTCATCATTTCATAAAGATATGCGGGACTTTGGACATAAAGTTCCCC
Organism: Paludibacteraceae bacterium; assembly: GCA_045113275.1. Lineage (GTDB taxonomy): Bacteria > Bacteroidota > Bacteroidia > Bacteroidales > Paludibacteraceae > UBA1181. The sequence goes on along the minus strand of JBGUIU010000198.1, from coordinate 2,131 downwards.
TTCCTCATCCTGCAAGGCTGGCATCAGAGGTGAGTTATACACGTGTTCCATAGCCTCCTCAATGGAACAATTTGTATCCTCCATGACATATTTCACCAACTCGCTTAAAGCATAGTCAGTTAAATACGTTGCTATTTGATGATGAGATGGTTGTTTCATATGGTTTCAACGTTAATTTTATGAAGAAAGCGTAACGCTTGTTCCGTTCCAAAGCAGTATTGTTGATCGAGATATTTGTCTTGAAGTAACAAGGCAGCTTGCTCTGGCGAATAGATGCCCTCGTGATAATTCGTTAATTGCAATACGACACCATCATCGGCAATAGGACCTACTACAATGTCATAATTATGTATGGCTTTTTTGTTTTTCTTATCTCGATTAGCATCCACAAACAAGAACCAGTCCACACAAGCTTGTTCTGGAAATATTTTCACATTTAGACCTGAATGAAGCGCTTTTTCGTCCATTTCATAGCTTATCAATGTAGCTTTTCCCCCGAACAGATGCGATTTTTTTTGTGCCATGCGAATAGCTGTCATTTTATCAGGAGTTAAATAGAATCCTTTTCCAAAGTCTTTGTGACTCAAACCCTTTAAAAGGTCTATTATCTCGATATCTTGATTTGTTCCGTGATAGAGTATCATGCTAATTTCCCTCCATTTTTTTGACAGATAATGAGCAGGTCGTCTATTGTCTCGTCTATAGATTGCAAATGTTCAACGTCGTAGAACTCAATTAGAAACGCAAGCCCCTTGTACTCATGCAAGTAGCGAAATGCGTCTTGCCGAGTCATAGCAAATCGTTGTCCAAATGCATGGATACATGCTGTTAAAAATGGTATTTCATACTTGCTCATTTCGGTCGTTGATATCTACTTTTGCAAATATAATATAATATTTTATATTTTAAAATTCTACTTTTCAAACTGCTTTTGTTACCTTTGAAAGGTCATTCTCACAGAATGACATTCCTTGATTGGCCCTCGAATTCTGTCAATTATGGTAAAAGGTGCGATAGACCTCAACAAATGATTATTTATGAATCTCGGAAAGAAAATTATATTTGGCTTATTAGTCATCATAGTCTTTCAGGAGGCTATTGCGAAAAGAAAACAGATAGACGTGGATTCTGCTTCGGTTAAATTCGAGTGGAATTTTTATTCGTCCCTTTTTATGAAAAGTGGCATGACTCCTGAAGAGAACAATCAAATTGACGAGATGACCGAATTTATCTCTAAATTCCCTAATGATACATTTCTTGTAGTGGGACATACTGCTAGTGATGGTTGTGATGGTTTAAATGAGAGATTACTCATAGTATCAAGGAAGAAGGCGAAATATGTCCGTCAAGCACTTATCGATCGTGGTGTAGATCCTGAAAGGATTAAATTCATTGGCTGTGGAGGTAAAGACCCGAAAGTGCCCAATAATAAGACATTGCTCGATTACGAACAAAACATCCGTGTCACCTTGGAGTTTTATTCTCCACAAAGAATCAAAGAGTTAGAAGAGAAGATATGGACTTCCCCACAAAAAATTAAAAAAAAGGGAAAAAAGACAAAGAAGAAATGATAGACGGATTTCAAAAGAATTACTTTGAGTATACATAAAATATTCAAACAAGTAGAAATGGGAAGAGCCAAAAATCTATCAGAAAAATTCTACTTTTCAAACTGCTTTTGCTACCTTTGAAAGGTCTCTATTAAACCTCATAAATGATTATACATGAACTTCGGTAAGCAAAAATGTGAAGCGCTAAAAGCCATCAGGAAACAGATAGCTGATTTGAACAATATTCAATATGTTCCCTGCGAATGTACTCATACGGGTGAATGTATGGGTACGTGTCCGACCTGTGAGCGAGAGCGTCAGTACATAGAGGAACAACTATCCATCAAGAAGAAAAAGGGAAATATATTGAAGATTGCAGGTGTGGCTGCAGGCTTGTCTGCCATCACTGCTTTTCAGGAGGCTGCTGCGCAAGAACAGACGATGAATGTAGATTCTACTGCTGCAAAGTTCGAGTGGGATTTTTATCCGTTCACTTTTGGACAGATTCCACGTGAAAGCTGGTCTCAATTTGACGAGATGGCTGAATTTGTCTCTAAATATCCCAATGATACGTTTCTTGT
>JBGUIU010000197.1:0-5510 GCA_045113275.1 Paludibacteraceae bacterium | reverse complement strand
TCAACAATTCCTAACTTGGAAAGCTCGTTGAAGATCAAGCACTCTTACGGATTTGCATTCTCTTCTTCTGATGGTCACTTCACAAATGAACAATTAGAGTATATGCACTTCATTGCTGACTGTTTGAAGATGAACCCTCAAGCTAAGATCAGCGTTATCGGTTATACTTGTAACATTGGTTCTGAGAACCAAAATGAGGTGTTCGGATACGACCGTGCTATCCACGTACGTAACTACTTAGTTCGTTATGGTGCATTCGAGGATCAAATCGAAATGGATACTAGAACATTCCATAATCCAGTTGCTCCAAACAACTGTGAGGAGAACCGTTCTAAGAACCGTCGTACTGAAATTAACTTGATTAAGAAATAAGGTTTCTTACTATAAAAGTTGGAAAGGTGAATGTCCTTAGTGGCATTCACCTTTTTTAGTTAAGAATTAAGAGTTAAGAATTAAGAGTTAAGAATTAAGAGTTAAGAGTTTATTATGGGCAGTGCATTAATTGGGTAGAAATCCTTTGACAAATATAGCTCATGGTAACACCCTGTGGTTCTCATAAGGTGATGTTTGTGGGATTCGGACTCTTTTTGTAAAAAAAAACGATATTATTTGTTTTGAAAAATAATAATCAATAACTTTGGCGCGCAGTTGAAGAGCATATTTAATTTATCTGTATCTCTTTTTGCCGAATATGGAGATGATGGAGATGATTGAGGGACAAGAAAAATGGTTTGATTCTAAATTTAATTATAAATAATAACATGAAAAATTACAAAACAATGACAGCAAGATTTAACAAACTCCATTGGATGGTGTGTCTTCTATTCTTATCTTTTTCTTCTGTGTCAATGGCAGCTTCATCTGATTCAATCTCAAATGCGGCAGCTGCGGCTAATGTTGTTTCTTTGATCGAACAATTGCCTACTTGGGACAAATTCAACTACAAGGACAAAGATGCGTTGGATAAAACATCTAAGGCTTTTGCAGCATTGCCTGAAAATGTAAAAAGTCAGGTTCCTGCTAATCTTCGTGATAAGTTAATCGGTTTGACCAATAAGGTTTCTCAATCTACAATTCAAAATCTTGAGAAGTCTCTTAAAGTAAAAAATTCATACGGCTTTGCTTTCTCTTCTTCTGATGGTCATTTCACTGAATCACAGTGTGAATACATGCACTTCATCGCAGACTGCTTGAAGATGAATCCTAAAGCAAAAGTAAGCGTTATCGGTTATACTTGTAATATCGGATCAGAGTCTTCTAACGAAGTGTTTGGTTATGACCGTGCTATCCACGTACGTAACTATTTGGTTCGTTATGGTGCATTCGAAGATCAAGTGGAAATGGATACTAAAACATTCCATAACCCAGTTGCTCCAAACAATTGCGAGGAAAACCGTGCTAAAAACCGTCGTACGGAAATCAAATTGATCAAGAAATAATCTAAATCAATAGTATATCCCAAAGGTGAGTGTCCCTGCAAGAGACATTCACCTTTCTGTTTTTTTACAAAGCAGATGTTGCCCAATACTACAGTGTAAGCATTTGTTTAGATTGCAGTACTGTGTCTTGAGTTCGATAAGCGCCTGCGTTTGATAGGCATTGTACGCCTTCTGCCCGATACTTTCCCATCCTTCAATGATCTTGTTCTTTTCGGGAGGTATCTGTTCCAGCCACTTTAAACATCTTTCTTGCAACACCTCGTCTTCGTGCCTTTCTGCATATAGAAAGTAAAGGGGAACAACTGCATTGATGATCAGGGAATCGATACTGGCCATGTCTAAGTGCTTGCTCTTATGTTGTGATACTTTTCCAAACACATAGTGCCTCTCCCAATAGCTTGAAGCCTGACACTTCAACAATGCTCGTATCTCATCTAGCCCTCTCGCTTCCTTTATTTTTGAGAACAGGTGTTCGGAGTGATGCAATAGATCGGCAAACTGTGCGATCTTTATGTGCGGGAAGTTGGCGGGACGCATCCTGCCAAATTTCCATAGGGAACTCTCTATGGCTCGTAATGTATGTTTCCTGACTTGATATTCATACCGCTTTTTCAGGTCGGCCTCATAACTGTCTCTTGGATTCTCGTCTATCAGATGGGCTTGTCCCAGAAGAAGTGCTTCTAAATCTATCAAATTTGCCTTCTCTTGGACGATCACACGTAGAGGTGTGGATTTCCCCGTCAGCTCGAACGGAAGTGCGTTGGTGCGCATCCCAAAGCTTTTTATGAGCGAATGGTAAAATGTAGTGGCCCAGTCATTTTTATTTTGTTGCAGAATAGGGAGCAGTTCTTTCCCTTTTCGATAGATCCGTTCATAGATGAAATGGGAGAGTTGAAACTGCAGAAAATCCTTGTTTATCCCTTCCCATAGCGGTTTACATCTGATCCAGTTATTGCTCTGCTTTAGTAGCTTGTATTTTTCTATCACGTGTTTCTCCAACTCTAGTTCGATTTGTGGGATTATCTCTCCGTTCTCTCTTCGGATGGTCAGGTCTGATTTTGCTACGACATGGAGGATGATGCTATTATACCTTTCATCTTGATCGTGATGATGTCTGTACCAATCGGAGGCTAGTGTGTGAATCTCTATATTCCCCGCCCAGATGGTATTGCCAATCTTTATCTTTGCATTGAAAAAGTCGGGTCCTGCATCCTTGTTGAGTTGTCCGACATCGATTATTTCAACAGGGATTCCTTCCGTGGTCTGAAGGTCGGTCATTTTAAATAATTTGCATTGCCAGGCATATTGCAATAGGTCTTCATTCATAGAATTTAGTTTTATTGTTAACAGATATAGATTTCAGTATTCAAAGTTCGTAAATTTTTCTAATTTTGCAATCATCATTTGTTTTAAAAATTAAATCATGAGAAACAAAATAGCATTTATCATCAATCCTATATCGGGCACAAGTAACAAAAAGGATTTGCCTACATTCATCAATACGCTAATGGATCCTGTTAAATGGGAAACGCCGCTTATCTTATATACTGAGCGGGCGGGTCATGGTATGGAGCTGGCGCGTCAATGTGCGGCAGATGGTTTTGACGTTGTTGTGGCTTGTGGAGGTGACGGTACGGTGAATGAGATTGCGACAGGTTTGATTGGTACGCAAACTGCTTTAAGCATTGTTCCGTATGGTTCTGGAAATGGTTTGGCTCGTCATTGGGGCTTCTCATTGACGCCTCGTAAGGCTGTTGCTCAGATTAATGCTGGTACTTCTCATCCGATGGATTATGGTGTAGTGAATGATCGAAAATTCTTCTGTACGTGTGGAACAGGTTTTGACGCTCATATCACTCATATGTATGCTAAAAAGGGTACTCGTGGTTTCCTTACGTATCTAAAATGTATCGTTCCAGAGTATTTCAAATATAAACCTTATGAATATCAATTGGAGGTGAATGGTGAAACCTTCTCTCGTAACGCTTTCGTTGTGACATTTGCCAATGCATGTCAGTATGGTAATGATGGTTTTATTGCTCCTCATGCCAGTACGCAGGATGGGTTGATGGATATCTGCTTCTTGGATGAATTTCCGATGACATCCATGCCAAAACTTGCGTGGCAGTTACTTCACAAGACATTGGACAGAAGTCCTTATACTACCTATTTCCGTTCTCGTGAAGCTACCTTGAGACGTTCGTATGAGGGTGAGTTCCATGTGGATGGTGAAGCAATCCTCTTGGGGAAAGAGATTCATGTGGAGATCATCTCTGACCAGCTGAAAATATGGATATGATGAATCCTAAATTGAACAGTTGTTTGATTTAGTTTTGAATCAATATATAACCGCTCTCTCTGTTTTCCTGTATATGCTTTGTGTACATCTTCAGTCCGCAGGTGGCAGGTCCTGATAGTGGGTTCCCTTGTCCGTATGACAAGTCGAATTTTGACCCGCATTGCGGACAACTAGCATAAGGCATTTTAATCTCTAACACAACAGATCTGAGACATTCATACGGACAAGCTAAGTCGCAACAGCAGACGTTGTTATCAAGATCCCTGAATATACATATACCGGCATAGCCAAGTCTGAAGTTGGTGGGATACACCCCATCAATGGAGTAGATGACGGCATTGTTGACGGTCAGAAGCTTTTGGTATTCGCTAAAGCTGGTCTTGACATAGACTTCACATTTAGGGATGTTGCTCACCTCTTCTTTGCATGAACCGAGCAGAATAGTGAGGCAGGCGAATAGGATCTGGATATGTTTATTTAACAGAAATCTCATAATTGTTGAATTGTATGATGTCTCCTTGGATGATTTTAGCTCTTTTACGTAGTTCGACTTCTCCGTTTCGACGAACGAGTCCTTCGGTGACAACGCTTTGTGCTTCTGCACCGTTATAGACAAGATTGGTTGCCTTTAGTAATTGTATGAGTTGAATGTAGCTTTCGCCTTCCTGCAACTGAAAATCTATCTTTTTCATCTTTTTCGTTGATATATCGTTTAGGGGTTCGAATCTATTTGCAAAGATATACAAAACTTGAGAATCTTTTATGGACTGATCGGTTGCTTTCTTCTGTTCCATCCCTTCTGCATGGGGTCCTTTAATCTTATGGGGAGATATTTGCAACCAACTTGCATGTTTTTCTCGATACTTTTGCTCAAAAAAGAAGGAGGAATTATGATTTGGGATAGGTTTTCAAGCGTTTATGATTTGGTTGAAAATTCATTCAATGGAAAGGTGAATGAAGATTTTTCTTCAAAGGTGGCAGGCATGATTGACTCCAGTGACGAGGTGCTGGAATGTGCGTGTGGTACTGGTATTATCAGTGAGAAGATTGCACCTAAGTGTAAGTTGATTGTGGCAACGGACTATTCGGAGGGTATGTTGCAACAGATTCGGAAAAAATGTGCGAAGTTCAGGAACATCACTTTTCATCGGGTTGATATTATGCAGTTACCTTACAATGATGCATCGTTCGATAAAGTGGTGGCGGGGAATGTCATTCATCTGTTAGATAAGCCACAAGAGGCGATCAGGGAGTTGTGTAGAGTGTGTAAAGATGGTGGGAAGGTGATTATACCAACGTATGTTGCTCCACGACGGAGTAAGAGTGTCAGTTGGTTTCTGCAGGCGCTCAGATGGCTTGGCTTTGATTTTAAACGTACATTTACGTATGAGGAGTACAAGGACTTCTTTCGAGGTATGGGCTATGATGGTGTGGAATATACTATCTCTAACGGTCGGATGCCGTGTGCGATAGCTGTGCTGAAAAAGGATGTTCTCTCCCAATTGTTAGCTGCACAGGCGTTTGGTATTTCATGGATGATGTCGTAGGTGATTAAAAATCAATTGTTACGTGGTCGATCATGAGAGCAATCCAAGTTCCTTTTGTACCAAGGGCACATTATTGACGAAGGAACGCATGTCCTGGTAGATATAGCTCTCTTTGTACGATGTCTGTTGTATGCCATTCTCATTGAGGTGATAGATCGTTGCGCCGGGATAGGCGAGGAGCACGGGGGAGTGTGTGCTGATGATCAGCTGACTGCCGGCCTCTAC
>JBGUIU010000196.1:0-25933 GCA_045113275.1 Paludibacteraceae bacterium | reverse complement strand
AGATCAGAAGGTAAGTTTTAAGTTCAGTTAACCCTTCTTCTTTCTGCCAGTATTTCCAAGGCTTCCTACCTTTGCGCTTTCTACTGGTTTACCGATGTGGTGACATTAAAGACTTACCGATGTGATGATTAAAGTGTACCCCAAGTCAAGTACAATTTTGATTGTAATGTTTACACTGACAGCGGATAAATACCAGTCACAGCATACTGGTAGAACTCGCTAGGTGAAAGCTTTGCTAAATTCCACTGGTAACGGTCAATATTGTAATAATCGACCCAGTCATCGATCTTTGCCTTGACGTCATCAAAGCACTTGAGCTTCTTGATCTCATATTGGATCTCATCCTTCATGTGGCCGAAGAAGCTCTCCTGCGGAGCATTGTCCCAGCAGTTTCCTTTTCGGGACATGGACTGAATGAACGCCTGGTCTTTCAGCTTCTGTATGAATGCATGACTGGTATAGTGGCAACCCTGATCGCTGTGAACGATTGTTGTGTTATCCAGTGTGCTGCCATGCGTCTCGATCAGCTTGTCCACGGTTTTCAGGACAAATTCTACCATCAGATTTGAACTCAGTTCGTAAGCCAGGATCTCATGCGTGAAGGCATCCAGGATCGTGGAAAGATAGCATACGCCATCGTCATAGAAAATGTAGGTGATGTCTGTGAGCAGGATCTTGCGCACGCCGCCTTTGGTGAATTCCCGGTTGACCACATTTGGAAACACCGCGTTGGTCTTGATCGCTTTTGCCATCTGACGGTACGGATTCGGTCCCCTATATGGGCATTTCAGCCCGTATTTCTTCATCAGCCGCCGGATCTTCTTCAAATTCATCCGGCAGTCTGTATGCAGCAGCCGCATGTAGATGCCCCTCGCGCCTTTGGCGTAGCCGCGGTATTTGTAAGCCTTCAGGATTTCCTCAAAGTCCTTCCTGTCCGCTTCTTCCCGCTTCTCCCGAACATCCGCTGCATCCTCCCAGGCGTAGTACCCGGATCGAGATACCCCGGCAAGCTTACAGAGACTTGAGATGCTTAAGAGATTGTTGTCTCGCTCGACAGCGGCATGGATGATCTCATATTTTCCCTGCGTGATCACTTCCGCTTTCCCGCTTTCCCAGAACAGGCCTTTTCCAGTTCTTGAATTTTTTTTAGAAACTCATTCTCTTGTTCAAGATAGGCCGTGCGATGCTCCAACTCTCGTATCCGCTTCTGAAGCTGTGCTTCCGTACTCGGCGGCGCCTGCTGATCCTTATCTTTTCTCTTGTCTGTAAACCCGGACTCCTCTCCGGCTTTCACCATAAGGTTGTGGCGGAAGTTCTGAAGCCGCCCTTTCCCGAGCTTTTTTACGTCAAATCCCGCTTCCGTGAAGATCTCTCGTATACTTTTTCCTCGGCAATACTCATCGTATGCATGCTGTTTGAATTCCGGAGTAAATCTGACTGACCATTCTGTTGCCAGATCTACATACGGATTCTCATTCAGGTCCTTCACATACTCTTTTGATAAGGGGTATCTTTTCATCTTGTATCCGACCTTTCTGTCTTGACCGGATACATTTTACCATATCCTGCCCACATTCGCACTGTCCAAATTTTAGGGTTTCGTCTTCCGTAGCCTGTCCATTTTTCAGGGACGTCCACCCCATGCATTTCTTTTGGCCTGTCCGTTTTTGTGGGTACAGTTTACCCTTCATTCATAATTCATCATTCATAATTCATCATTCCGCGCAGCGGTTAATTCATCATTCATAATTCATAATTCATCATTCCGCGCAGCGGTCAATTCATCATTCATAATTCATAATTCCGCTCCGCGGTCCATTCATCATTCATAATTCATAATTCATCATTCCGCGCAGCGGTCCATTCATCATTCATAATTCATAATTCCCCGCGCCCTGGATCCTCTTTTCCTCAAGGTGGATCTGGTGCCGGGTGCCAGAGTTGATAGTAACGGACGGGTGCATTTCCCCACATACTGGTATTAAGAAAAACTCTGAATACCGGGAATAACAGAATAAAAGACAGCAACAGCTCCGGAAAGATAACCCGGAGCTGTTGTGCTCGTCTTATTGATTCTTTTTATCGCTTTATTACGGCTTCTTCGAATTTAAGAAGACTAATATCTCCTCCGTTGTTCTTCCGCTCTGCGCCACCGCTTCCAGAATCTTCCTGTCGTCCTCTTTCAGCGCAAACCCGGTGTGATAGCACAGCCGGCAGACAATCGCTTCAATCAGGTTGAATACAATCACGCATACCACCCGCAAAAGCGTGATCCGCATCGGGTGGGGGAGCGGAATCTGCACGAGATAGTAAACCACACACGCAATCGCATCCGCAATCACAAGCTGCAGATACATCCTCGTCAGGTTCTTTCCGTCCGCATCCGGGAAGTACTCCCTGTAAACACCCATCAGCGTCCTGGATGCAAAAACAATCACCGCACACAGGATAATCTGGGGGATAATATAAAGCAGCCGCTGCCTCACCTCGACACTCGGCGCAATGTACAGAAAGAAAAAGGTGGAAATAAACAGACAGATCAAATCAATCAGCATGATTTTTTTCTTCATCGTCGACACAGCAACCCCTCCCTGATCGAATGAAAACCTATTCGTCATTTTCTCGCTCATTCATCATTCAATAATACACATCTTATCTTTGCAAGTCAAGCAAAAGACTTTTACTCCATTTACCTTCTTGTTTCGTAACCAGCCGATTGAACCCCTCTAAAAAGTCTCCACCATCTCACACTCTCTGTTATACTCTTTTTAAACCATAGTCAATTTTAGTCTTATTTCAATAATTTAGAACGATAACACAAAAAACATATAAAACTATATGAAAGTAGGAAAAACCTGCGTAAAACAACACCGGTTTTCTATCATCTCTTGTAGTTATATAGTGTACAGAAGTAGCCGATTAACTAATTTTTTAACTCGAAAAGTTTTTTATTTTTCCGCATTTCAAAAAAAATCCATAAAAAATCACGTCAAAAATTATACCATTTGTGCAATTGGACTTGCTTTTATTATTAATAATGATATAATATCATGTCTACGCTTTTCCCAGACTTGAATGCAAAATCAACGAAAAATGATAATTCATAATTCCCCCGCGCCTTCGTCTCTCGTCCCTCGTCCTCGCGCCCGCAGGCGCCCGTTTCTCTCATTCATCATTCATAATTCATAATTCGTAATTCCCCCGCGCCCGCAGGCGCTAATTCATCATTCATCATTCATAATTCATCATTCAGGAAAATCGCCATGTCTGATTTGAACAGTAAATTGAATAATAACACCAATTCCAATAAGCCTTCGCCTTCCCCCCACCACCATCTCCTCCGCCACTGGCAGGTCATCAGTCTCATCCTCATCGTCTATGACTTCCTGGCAGTGCTGGCTTGCTATACCTTTGCGCTCTTCATGCGGTTTGACTTCGTCTTCTCCCGCATTCCCAAATCATACTGGCGTTTCCACCTTCAGATAATATTCTTCTATGCTCTCTTTGTCATAGTGGTTTATTACTTCTTCCGGCTCTATCACAGCGTCTGGCAGTTTGCCAGCTATACCGAGCTGATCGCCTGTATCAAAGCAGCCATTACTGTCTTTATCCCGTTTTTCATCCTTACGTATTTCATCCATCGCATGCCCGTGTCGTATTTCTTTACCGGTACGGTTCTGTTGTTCCTGTCTACCGTGGGCATCCGCTTCTCTTACCGGTTCCTTCTCCTCCTCCGCAGCCACAGCAAAATGGAGAAGTATCAGAGCCGTGTTCTCCTCATCGGTGCCGGCTCAGCCGGCCAGATGATCGTCCGTGACGTTATCAGTGCCGGTTCTGAAGCCAAAGAAAAAATCTGCGCCATTATTGACGATAATCCCAACAAGTGGAATCGCTATATCGAGAATATCAAAATCGTCGGCGGCCGTGAGAGCATCTTCTCCGCTGTCCGGGAATATAAAATAGATAAAATCTTCTTTGCCATTCCCTCTGCCACGGCAGAGCAGCGCCGTGATATCCTCAGCATCTGCAACGAGACCGGGTGTGAGGTCAAGCAGCTCCCCGGTATGTACCAGCTCATTCTCGACCAGGTCCGTGTCTCCAGCCTGCGGGAGGTCTCTATTGAAGACCTTCTGGGCCGTGAGCCCATCAAAATCAACATGGACGAAGTCTTTGCCTTCCTCAATGGCAAAACCGTCCTCGTCACGGGCGGCGGCGGCTCTATCGGCAGCGAGATCTGCCGTCAGGTCGCAGCCCATAATCCCCGCCAGCTCATCATCTTTGATGTCTATGAAAATAACGCCTATGACATCCAGCTGGAACTCCGGGAGAAGTACCCTGACCTCAACCTTGTCACCCTCATCGGCTCCGTGCGTGACAGCCGCCGGCTTGATCAGGTCTTTGCCACCTACCGCCCGGACGTCGTCTACCATGCGGCAGCCCATAAGCATGTTCCCCTGATGGAGGACAGCCCCTGCGAGTCTATCAAGAACAATGCCATCGGCACCTATAAAACGGCCTACGCTGCCATGCTCTATCATTGCCAGCGTTTTGTCCTCATCTCCACGGATAAGGCAGTCAACCCAACCAACATCATGGGCGCCTCCAAACGTTTGTGCGAGATGGTAATCCAGTCCTTCGCTTATAAAATCGCACACCATCAAACCGATACTCTCCCACAGCTCTATGCCCATTCCACCATGATCGGGGAGGATACCGTTCTTCCCCCTGATAATCAGATCAAGCAGTTCCCGTCCCCCGAGAATCGCCCCCTGCAGCCTGAACAGACGAAAACACAGTTTGTTGCCGTCCGGTTCGGCAATGTCCTCGGCTCCAACGGCTCGGTTGTTCCCATTTTCAAAAAACAGATTGCCAAAGGTGGCCCTGTCACGGTCACGCACCCAGACATCATCCGCTATTTCATGACGGTTCCGGAAGCCGTCTCCCTCGTTCTCCAGGCCGGCACCTATGCCAAAGGCGGCGAGATCTTTGTCCTGGATATGGGCTCTCCCGTCAAAATCGATTCCCTTGCCCGTAACCTGATCCGCCTCAGCGGCCTCAAGCCGGATGTGGATATCAAAATCGAGTATACCGGCCTCCGCCCGGGTGAAAAGCTGTATGAAGAAAAGCTGATGGATGAGGAAGGCCTGGAGAAAACCGCCAACGAGCGCATTCATATCGGCAAACCCATTCCCTTTGATGTGGATCAATTCCTGATTCAGCTCCATACCCTTATGGACGTTGCCAATAACAACCGCGAAGATCGTATCCGCCAGGTTGTTTCCACCATGGTCCCGACGTACCACTACACGGGGGAACCTTCTGAGAAAAAATAAAAGATTCTTTCGTAACGTAAAAACTATAGTGGTGTTTCTTCCTAGATCAACCACTATAGTTTGTTTTGCTTCTTATAATCTTCTCTTATTCATACTTTATCCTTGAATTAATTATTAAATAAGGTATAATACTTTATTACTGCGTTTTTAAATCCCTGCCCCACAATTAACAATTCGCTTAATTCATCATTCATAATTCATCATTTATAGGGAGAAAGTATATGAAACGATTGAAACAGACTTTGAGAGATGATATTTGGATCGTGCTGCTGGATATTATTGCAGTCAACCTTTCTTATTTCATGGCTCTGATGATGCGCTCAGCCATTGATCAGGTCAATTATCATGGCGTTGGCAATATCTCTCAGTTTTTTGACTTTTTCTACAGGTTTGCGCCTTTTTATACGGTCATTTGCCTGATCGTTTTCTATGCTTTCCGTCTCTACGGCGGTGTATGGAGATATGCTGGCATTAATGATATGAACCGTGTCATAGGCGCATCACTGCTCACAGCACTTTTGCAGGTTCTCGGTACGGTTGTGTTCTTGCGTGGCTATGGATATAATCATATGCCAATCTCTTATTATACCGTCGGGGCTTTTCTGCAATTCCTCCTTATCTGTGCCATTCGTTTTTCCTACCGTATTTTTGTTATTGAAAAGCATCTGAATGACAAAAAACCCGGCACAGCACTGGTTGTCGGCATAGGGGAACTGGGCGAGCAAACGATCCGTTCCCTGCAGGGCGGCATCTATTATAATGTCGCCTGTGTGGTAGACCCAACCGGTAAAGCTGCCGGCCGTATTATGAACGGCGTACCCGTCTATGATCTTTCTCAGCTGGAGGAAGCCCTCTCCAGGCATGATGTAACCTGTGTTTTCCTCGCAGAGCCTGACCTGTCGGAAAATAACAGGCTGAAAGTCCGCATTGCCTGTGAAGAAAAGAAAATCGAACTGCGAGACTATACCAGCTTCTATAACTACAATGGCGAGAGTGACCAGTTCACCGTCATGGAAAATGTTGTCAGTGGCCCGGAGCAGAAAGACAGCAAGCGCAGCATTCCTTTCAGTCCCCCTGACATCAGCGAGGCAGAGATAGGGGAGGTTGCCGAAGCTCTTAAGAGTGGCTGGATCACAACCGGCCCGCGTACCAAGCTTCTGGAAAGAAGGCTTGCAGCCTATATTGAAACCGGCAAAACGGATGTTGACACGGAGAGCGACGTTGCCCGCTGGAGCAACCGTGTTGTTTGTCTGAACAGTGCCACGGCAGCCGAAGAGCTGAACCTCCGTATTCTGGGCGTTTGTGCTGGCGATGAAGTCATTGTTCCTGCGTATACCTACTCGGCCAGTGCCTCCGCAGTCATTCACTGCGGTGCAACTGTGAAGTTTGTCGATATCCAGAAAGACGGTGATCCTGTAACCCATATGCCGGAGATGGACTATGACGCGCTGGAAGCCGCTATTACCCCCAAAACCAAAGCGATCATTGCTGTTGATCTTGGGGGCATCGTCTGCGATTATGACCGTATCTTCAACATTGTTGAAAGAAAACGCAGCCTCTTCACACCTCTCAATGATCATTCCGATCCTGTTACCAGTCTGGGCAGCCGCATCCAGAAGACCCTCGGCCGTGTGGCAGTTGTAGCTGACTGTGCCCACACGCTCGGTGGGAGCCGGATCTTCAAAGGGGAGAAGACGTATTGCGGAGCTATAGCAGATTTTACCAGCTTCTCCTTCCATGCTGTCAAGAACTTCACCACTGCCGAAGGCGGTGCCAGTTCCTGGCGCCCGCTTCCGGGCATTGACAATGCGGAAATCTATAAACTCTATCAGTTGCTCTCCCTGCATGGCCAGAATAAAGATGCTCTTGCCAAAACAAAAGTTGGTGCCTGGGAATATGACATTATAGGCCCCTGGTACAAGTGCAATATGACGGACATTATGGCAGCCATCGGCTTGAGACAGCTTGACCGTTACTCTGGTATGCTTGCCCGCAGAGTAGAGATGATGAAGAAGTATGATGCTATTTGTGACGAGCTTGGCATCTCCCATCTGATGCATCATACGGAGAATATGGATAGCTCCAACCACCTTTACCTCATCCGCATACCCGGCATTGATCCGGAACAGCGTAACGAAATCATCTCCAAGATGGCAGAACGTGGCGTGGCTACGAATGTACACTATAAGCCTCTTCCCATGATGACAGCTTATAAAGCATACGGTTGGGATATAAAGGACTTTCCAAACACCTACGACTATTACCATAACCTCATCACCCTTCCGTTCCACACCCGTCTCTCTGATGAAGATGTAGACTATGTTTGTGAGAAGCTGAGAGAAGTAGTGCAGGAAATTAGAGGATAAGCCATGCTGAAAAAATGGGAAGAGTTACCTGATTTTATGAGAGTCCCGGAGGTTCGGCCTTACTGGGAAATACTGAATAAAAAACGTGGCCAACTGGTTTTAAAAAGGGTATTCGACTTTACTGTTGCTTCTGTTCTCACGGTTATTCTTTCTATTCCAATGGGTATCATAGCTGTTCTTATAAAAAAGGATAGTGAGGGGCCCGTTTTTTACCGGCAGGAACGCGTGACTACTTATGGCAAACATTTCCGCATTCACAAATTCCGCACTATGGTCTCAAATGCGGATAAAATTGGTTCTGCTGTCACAGTTGGCAATGACAGCCGTATCACGAAAATTGGGTCAAAACTTCGCAACCACCGACTCGATGAACTTCCACAGGTATTTGATGTGCTTTCCGGCAATATGAGTTTTGTCGGTACACGTCCGGAAGCATTAAAGTATGTAGAGCAGTATAAACCGGAATATAATGCAACACTTCTTATGCCCGCTGGTATTACTTCTGAGGCTTCCATCCGCTATAAAGATGAGGATAAGCTTCTGTCCGTAGCCGATGATGTGGATAAGGTATATATGGAGAAGGTTCTTCCTGCAAAGATGAAATGGAATCTCGAATCTATTGAACGTTTCCGTTTTCTGCGGGAAATTCTGACTATGTTTCGTACTGTTTTTGCCGTGCTTGGAAAAGATTATTATTGATAAGTAGAGGAGAGAATTATTGTGTATAGTTTCAAAGAACTGTTTCAGGCAGATATTTCTAGATACGGTGGAAGTATTGATAGATATTTAAAAAAATGGTTGTTTTTATTTAGAAAAACTCAGACGTCAAGAAATCCGATTATTAAGAAGATTTATCATGTGCTTTTATTAAAAAAAGGTGAAAGGCATGGACTCGATATAGATTATCCCGTTCGTATAGGTCCTGGCTTTTATCTGGGGCATGCATATGGTATAACAATTAACGACGAAGCAATAATTGGTAAAAATTGTAATATTAGTAAAGGTTGTACCATTGGTCGTGAGAATAGAGGAAGTAGAAAAGGCGCTCCTGTTCTTGGCGATAATGTATGGCTTGGTGTAGGATGCACAGTCGTAGGTCATATAAAGATTGGTAATGATGTTCTTATTGCTCCTAATAGCTATGTAAATTGTGATGTTCCAGATCACTCTATAGTAATTGGTAATCCTTGTAAGGTTATTTCAAAAGATAATGCCACAAAGGATTATATCTCGAATGTAGTTTGAGAGGAAGAGATATAAACATGATTGATGGTCTTGTTTCAATTATAATGCCGTCATGGAACACGGCAAAATTTATATCTGAATCTATCCAATGTGTGGTTGATCAGACTTATCAGAACTGGGAACTTCTTTTAGTTGATGACTGTTCATCTGATAATACAGATGATGTTGTAAAACCGTTCTTAGCGGATACTCGTATTAAATACTACAAAAACGAAAAAAACAGTGGTGCTGCGCTTACACGCAATCGCGGTTTACGTGAAGCCAACGGCGAATGGATAGCTTTTCTTGATTCTGATGATCTTTGGCTACCTGAAAAACTGGAAAAGCAAATAGGTTTTATGATAAATAACGGCTATGTATTCTCTTATCATGAATATGAAAAGATTGACGAAGAGGATAAGCCGCTTAATATTATTGTTTCTGGTCCGGATGTTGTAAATAAACAAAAAATGTACAACTATGATTATATTGGCCAACTAACTATGATGTATAGTGCCAAATTCTTTGGACTAATCCAAATAAAAGATATAAAAAAGAATAACGATTATGCAATTCGACTACAGCTATTTAAGAAACCGAATATAGAAGCTTATCTACTGCAAGAGAACCTTGCCAAGTACAGAGTCCGTAAAAAGAGTATCAGTCATGACAAACTAAGCAAGAAACTTAAAAGTCATTATGATCTTTTCCACATTTGTGATGAGAAACCAACCCCTATTGCATTATGGTATGCTTGCTGGAATATGTGGTACGGTTTGCTGAAGAAGAGATACTTTGAAAAGAATATAATAACTTAAATGGAGAAGTATTGTGAGGATCGTAAAATTAAAAGGTGGCCTCGGGAATCAAATGTTTCAATATAGCTATGCAAAGCTAATTGAGAAGATAACAGGTGATATTGTAAAACTTGATTATACATCTTTCCAGAGCCTAAATAGTGATAATATTCGGGTCCCACGCATTACAAAGTTTAATATTTCGCTTGATGCTGCAACACAAGAAGATATTAGAGATATTTGTATCATTAGTCATAATAGTAATTCTTTATCTCTTAAGTACAAAGTAGGTATTTTTGCTGAGTCTCGATTGAATAAAAAATATTTTTTGGAGCCCAACAGAGCTTATATTGCACCAGAATCACTCATGAGTTATCGATATTTTGATGGCTATTGGCAATCATGGCGTTATGTTGATTTAGTCAAAGATGAGATATTGCGCGACTTTACTCCTAATTATGTAATGGACTCACGTACTGTTTGTTTACAGGAAGAGTTGATGACCCAAAATGCTGTATTTGTTGGCGTAAGGCGTGGTGACTATTCAAAAGAAAAAAGTCATTATGGTTCTTTTGGTTCAGATTATTACTTAAGTGCAATGCGATATATTGAGGAACGTGTGATTAATCCGACATATTATATTTTTTCTAATGATATTCCTTGGTGCAAAGAAAATCTTAATTGGGACGGACGTACAGTAATTTATCGAGAGCAAGAAAAACAGGTTGGTGATTTCGAAGAACTAATGTTGATGGCCTCTTGTAAGCATGCGATCATTATAAACAGTTCTTTTCATTGGTGGGGAGCTTGGCTTATATCAGGTAAAGAGAAGACAGTATGCTGCCCTGAAAAATGGTGGTTTGATGATAAACCGATAGACATTATTCCTGACGATTGGGTGCGAATTAAAATATGATGTATAAATTTGGTGTTTGCGGGCCATTTGATTTTGAGGAAAAAGGGACCGGCGGCCAGTCTGTTAAAACGAGAGAATTCTATTATGCCCTGTGTGAAGCAGTAGGAAAAGAGAATACATTAATTTTAGAGAGTACAGATTATAGAAAAAACCCAGTTTCTTTTTTCTTTTCTTACCTTAAAATGCTCCGTTGCTGTGAGCATATAGTCATATTACCTGCGCAAAACGGAATTCATATTTTAGCACCTTTAAGTGTATGGTTTAGAGGAAAAGGTAAGATTCACTATTCGGTGATTGGTGGGTGGTTACCTGAATTAATACGTAAAAATCATGCGATTAAGTATTATTTAAGCAAATTAAATACTATACTTGTTGAAACGAATGTCATGAAAAATGAATTGGAATCACAAGGCTTGACAAATGTTAAACGATTGTTGAATTTTAAAAGATTGACACCTGTTGATGAGCATGAGATAAGGATTAATACTCCATTACGACTTTGCTACTTTTCTAGAGTGACGAAAGAAAAAGGAATTGAAGATGCTGTTGCAATAGTTAAAGCAATAAACATTGAAAGCAAACGTTGTTCGTTTGATATTTACGGCCCGATAATAACAACTTATGAAAAAGAGTTTGAACAGCTACAAAAGAGTTTTACCCCCGAAATTCGTTATTGTGGAAGAGTTGCGCCCGAATATAGTATTGAAACATTAAAAGACTATGATATCCAGATTTTTCCTACTCGCTATCCTACTGAGGGGATCCCAGGCTCTATCATAGATAGTTATTTTGCTGCAGTTCCTGTCTTGGCAGCAAGATGGAATAGCTTTGAGGATGTCGTTAAGGAAGGTATTACGGGGATAGGTTATTCTCAAGGGAACCTGGACGATTTATATAGTAAACTAGACTGGCTTATTAACGATCGGTCTAAAATAATCCAGATGAAAAGAAACTGCTTAAGTGAGGCGCAAAAGTATCTGCCAAAAAAAGTCATACACTCGTTTTTTGATATTATAGCTTATGAAAGGTTAGGAAATGGGAATCAGCATTTATAATATAAAACGATGGTCAAAAATGCTGTCTGGCAAAAGCATTTATCATGTTGAGCAGGGGATTGGAAAAGTAATTGATCAAGGTGGTTATTATAATGATCTTACACAGAAAGTCCTGATGGGTGATTCCAATCTTGGCAATGACGGAATACCATTACTTGAGCATTCAGATGGTACGCGTGTTCAGATGCCAACGATGATCTTTCAGTATGGCCTTGGTGCTTTTGATCTGTGGCTGATAAATAAAGAAATATACTACATTGAAATAGTAAAAAAATGTGCTGATTGGGCTTGTGAGCATCAAGAAGAAAATGGTGCATGGAATAACTTTTTTTATATCTATCCTGCTCATCCTTATTGTGCGATGGCTCAGGGAGAGGGAGCATCTCTTCTGATAAGGGCTTATATAGCTTCACATGACAACCATTATCTAATTGCAGCAAGGAAATCCTTGCAGTTTATGCTAAAGGACAAAAAAGATGGAGGGGTTACAGAATATTGTGGCAAAGATACTTATTTGCTGGAGTATACGCACCTTCCTTTAGTTTTGAATGGATGGATTTTCGCTCTCTGGGGCCTCGCAGATTATCTAAAGGTAGATAATAATGAACAATTTAGTGAATCATATAAAAAAACAGTTAACACGCTTATAAATAATTTGGATAAATTCGTATTTCGTATTTGGAGTAAGTATGATGTTAATGGGATGATTGCTAGCCCTTTTTATCATCATCTCCATATAGCCCAAATGCAAGCTATGTATTTGTTAACAGGGGAGATAGTTTTTAAGACTTATGCTGATAAATGGGCAAAACAGGAGCAAAATTTGTTTTGTAAAGGATTGGCATTTATAATAAAGACCTTTCAAAAAATAGCCGAAAAAGAGTGAGAAAATGAAAAGACTTTTATGTATAGTTGGCAGTATGAACGCTGGAGGTGCTGAAACCTTTCTAATGAAAATATATCGCCAACTGGATAAAACTAAATATCAAATGGATTTTGCTGTCGCAGTGCAGGATAAAGGATTCTATGATGATGAGATAACTTCAATGGGGGGAAAAATATTTCATATTACGCCCAAGAGTGATGGCATAATAAAGAATTTCTGCTCAATCAAGAACCTAGTAAAAAATGAGAGTTATAAATACGTCCTTCGAACTTCCCAGCATTCTTTATCGGCATTAGAACTTTTGGCAGCATGGATGGGTGGGGCAAAGAAAAGGGTTTTCAGATCAAGCAATTCAAACACTACTACTGGTGGCGGTATGGACTTAATACTTCATAAGCTTTGTATGTTTATGCCCCGTATGTTTGCTAATGTGAGAATTGCACCATCCACAGAAGCAGCTGAGTTTATGTTTGGTAAAGGCTGTATAGAGAGAGGAGAAGCAATAATTATCCATAATGGAGTAGATTTAAATATTTATTGTTATTCCGATATCGCGAGAGAAGAGGTGCGAAAAGAATTTGGTGGTCAGGACAAAATTGTGATTGGTCATGTAGGAAGATTTAATCAGCAAAAGAATCATAGGAAGTTAATTGAGATTTTTAATAATTTGAGAAATGAGAATTTAAATTCAGTTTTGGTATTAGTTGGAAAAGGGGAGCTAGAAAGTGACGTTAGAGAACAAGTTAAAAAGCTGGGCTTGAAAGATTCGATCTTTTTTTTAGGTGTTAGAAATGATGTTCCAAGAATAATGTCTGGTATGGATATTTTTGTGTTTCCTTCACTATATGAAGGTATGCCGAATACAGTAATCGAGGCACAAGCGACGGGGCTCCCTTGTGTGATATCAGAAAATATTACTAAAGAAGCCAAAATAACAGATCTTGTTGAATACCTTGCATTATCGGAAGATAACATGGTATGGACTAAAACTATCTTAGATTTGTATAAAAAAAGTAATAGAAGTAATAATAGGAGTAGTAGTATAAAAGATCTAAAAAAACAAGGATATGATATCACCGAATGTGTAAGATGTTTCGAGGAAAATATCTTTTTCTAAGTATGCTGCGTGAGGATGTTTCATGAGAAGTAATGCAATTAATAAACAAACTGAAAAAATTATTAAATTTCTTACCATAGTTTTATATGCATCTTTCAACATTTTTAGCAGTAGCTCAAAGGGGAGCATTGTATTTTTTGCTACTACTATTTTGATTTTCCTTGTTGATGCGTATCAAGAAAAAGGGCGAATTAGATTTAAGGTAAAATCATATCATTTTTTTGTATTAATATTTGGAGTTTATTGCATTGCTACAACCTTATGGGCTTGGAGGAAAAGTTATGCACTAGAAAAAGGAATCACAATACTAGAGATTTTTGTTTGTATGTCCATACTATATATGCATTATGACAAGCAAGACGATATTTCCGGACTTATTACATCGGTTATGTGGGCAGATTATGTAATTGTAATCTATTCTATTATTTACTATGGATTTAGCACAATCATTTTATTGAGTAGATTAGGAGATAGAATAGAAAATAGTTATGCAAATGTCAATGCTATTGGGTTGAGTGCTGCAATTGGTATAGTATTAACCTTATATAAAGTATTATTTATAGATAAAAGATTGACTTGGAGCAATGTTTTTGTTTTACCCGCTGTTTTGATAACTGGATTATCAGGTAGTCGAAAGGCATTACTTATTGCTGGTATTGGTATATTCATTATTTTTGCGATTCGCTTTGCTTCAAATAATATATTTACAACCGTTTTCAAATGGTTAGTGGTTGGTGGAATAATAATTGTTATACTTAGATTATTATTGACTCTTTCAATATTTGAAACAGTACTTGCAAGAATGAGAGGATTGCTTGCATTTTTTACAAGAAGTGGAACTGTTGATCATTCAACTTGGATACGACAACAATATCGAATAATTGGCCTTCAACAGTTTCTAAAAACTCCGGTATTAGGAATTGGCATGAATAATGCAAGAGTACTTGTGTGGGAAAGATTTGCCGTAGATACATATCTTCATTGTAATTATGTTGAGTTGTTGTGTGATGGAGGAATTACAGGGACATTATTGTATTATAGTTTTCATATATATATTATTACTCGATTTTTTAAATATAAACACGGCTATGATAAATATGCCATTATTTGTTTAGTCTTGCTTATTCTGTACTTAATACTTGATTATGGTGATGTTTCATATTATTCAAAAAGTAGATATTTTATTTTTGTCGCATTTGCAATAGAAGCCGATAAAATAAAGGAATGGAGTAAACAAAATCATTATGAGCATATCAACAGCTAAGATCTTACGGGTTATGAAAGATCCAGACTATCGTTTTCTGGTGCTATCTGGGTTAGGGTTTTTTGATGGCTGGAGTGATGAAGCATATATTAAGAGAAAATACCAAGCTGTTGTTGGTAAACAACTAGATCTCGATAATCCAAAGACCATGAATGAAAAGCTTCAGTGGTTGAAACTGCATGATCGTAAGAGAGAGTATGTAGACATAGTCGATAAAGTTAGAGTAAGAGAGTATATTGCTAGAGTACTTGGAGAAGAGTACCTTATTCCTTCTATCGGTGTGTGGGATAATCCAGACAAGATAGATTTTGACTCTTTACCAGAGCGTTTTGTTTTGAAATGCAACCATAATTCAGGTTTAGGTATGTGTATTTGCAGAGATAAGTCAAAGCTTGATATAAAAAAAGCAAGAAAGAATCTTTGGAAAGGGTATAGACAAAATTATTATTTGACGAGCAGAGAATGGCCTTATAAAGATGTTGAGCATAAGATCCTTGGAGAAGTATACATGACTGACTCACCAGGAGTGGATTGTTTTACTGATTATAAGTTCTATTGCTTTGATGGATATGTTGATGCTGTAATGGTTTGCATCGATAGAAATATTGGTGATCCCAAATATTACTTTTTTGATAAAAATTGGAATCTAAAACGGTATAATAGAAGAGGTAAAGAAGCTCCTGAAGGATTTTCGTTACCCAAACCGCATAATATAGAGAGAATGTTCGAGATAGCAAAAATCCTTTCAGAAGGAAAGCCGTTCTCTAGAATTGATTTGTATAACTCTGAAGGTAAGATATACTTTGGGGAAATAACTCTTTTCCCGTATAGTGGATTTGATCCTAACAGACTACCAGAAACAGATTTGTATTTTGGAAACTTGATTAAAATAGGTGGAGAAGGCAATGGAAATTAAGAGATTTGTGCCTAATTGTATAAAAGATTTTTTAAGGAAAAATCTGTTTCCTAAGCTAGAATTGCAATATGTTCCTGCTGAAAAGCGAGCTGTTATGCTAAAGAATTTTTATAAAGCTAAGATGGGCCAAGAGTTGGATCTTGAACATCCGAAGCTCTTTACAGAAAAATTGCAATGGATAAAGTTATATTATGATCATCCTGATATGCGTAGATGCATAGATAAAATTGATTTTAAGGATTATGTAAGAGAAAAAATAGGAGATGGATATACTGCGAGAATTATCAAGATTTGGAATTCTCCTGAGGAGGTTTCTCTGAACAGCATTTCTGAGAGTAAATTTGTTGTAAAATCAACTCTTCAGAGCGATGGCATTTTTATTGCTCCCATAACAGACAAGAATGAAATAGACATTATCGCGTTGGAGGACGAAATAAAAGGGAAATGGTTTGATACGAGATTGCTTCTTACGAATTCCTTTTGTAAAGGTTACTATGGAGCAAAGCCAAGAGTGTTTGTGGAGGAGTTTATTGAAGAATTTGCTGGTTCAGCTAATGATTATAAATTGTTTTGTTTCCATGGAAAACCGGCTTTCTTCTATGTCGCAGAGGAACACTTTAAAAATGGTGAGAATTCGACAGTATACCCTATAACGTTCTATGATTTGAATTGGAAAGTAATGGCTGTCCAATATGGCAAGCACTCGACTAATCCTGATGTGGATGAACCATGGCATATGAAAGAAATGATAGATTTGGCTGAGAAATTATCTGAACCATTTCCATTTGTACGAGTGGATTTTTTTGATACTAAAGAAAAGCTTTACTTGGCAGAGCTCACATTTTATCCGGGTGGTGGGATTACTGCATATCATCCAGAAGAGTTCAATCTCAAGATGGGAGAGATGCTGCATTTACCTCAATGATAATACTGCTCTTTTTATCAAGCATAAGTGGTAGAAAAGGAAATACAAATGACGAGAAAGAAGAAGCTCATATTAAATACTTCATTTTCACTCTCATATCAATTAATTACATTGGTATGCGGGTTTATATTGCCCCGTTTTTTTTTGACGTACTATGGATCTGAAGTAAACGGACTTGTTTCATCAATAACACAGTTTCTTGGTTTTATTTCTTTAGCAGAATGTGGTGTAGGAGCTGTTGTTCAATCTGCATTATATAAGCCACTCGCAGAGAAAAATGAAGAGGATGTAAGTAAGATTATAGTTTCTGCGGAACGATTTTTTCACAAAATTGCAATTATCCTACTTCTTTATACAACTATTCTTATGGCAGTATATCCATTGATAACTATTCATTCCTTTAGTTATTTTTTTACTGCTAGTCTGATACTAGTTATTTCTATTAGTTCCTTTGCGCAATACTATTTCAGTATGACTTATAGGATATTATTAAGTGCAGATCAAGTTGCATTCATACAATTAGGGCTACAAGGTGGCGTCTTAATAGTTAATACGATGTTAAGCATAATTCTTATGAAAAATGGCGCCAGCATCCAAGTTGTTAAATTAATTAGTTCTTTGCTGTTTCTACTTCAACCATTGGGGCTTACCATTTATGTAAAAAAACATTATAACATTAACAGAAAAATAATGATTACTGAGGAGCCAATTAAACAGAAATGGAACGGATTAGCACAGCACATTGCAACAGTTGTTCTTGG
The DNA here is from genome assembly GCA_045113275.1 of Paludibacteraceae bacterium. Lineage (GTDB taxonomy): Bacteria > Bacteroidota > Bacteroidia > Bacteroidales > Paludibacteraceae > UBA1181. The sequence continues at coordinate 8,373 of JBGUIU010000196.1, read as the reverse complement.
TAATACGGATACAGTAGTTTTAACTCTTTTTTCAACGCTACAAAACGTATCTGTTTATGCGGTCTACCATCTTGTTGTTGACGGTGTGAAAAAGATTTTGATGTCTACTACGACTGGGATGCAAGCTATGCTTGGCAATATGTATGCAAAAAATGAATCGGAAACCTTAAACAAGACGTTTTCTTTTCTTGAATGGTTACTTCATACGCTTACTGTCTTTTCTTTCGCTTGTACTGGTATTTTGATAGTTCCGTTTATTTGCGTTTATACAAGAAGTGTTAATGACGCAAATTATATAGTACCTATATTTGCTGTTATTATAACTATGGCTCAAGCCTCATATTGCCTAAGACTTCCTTATAATATGATGGTTCTTGCAGCTGGTCATTATAAACAGACTCAGATGAGTGCAATTATAGAAATGGCAATTAATATCATAATATCAGTTGCACTTGTTAAAAAATACGGGTTAATTGGTGTCGGTGGTGGAACATTTATCGCAATGTTGTATCGAACCATCTTTTTAGCGTTGTATCTAAAGGGGAATATACTTAATAGACCATTCAGATACTTTTTAAAACATTTGCTTGTAGATTGTTTTTCAGTGTTTGCAATTGTAGCCTCAACAATTTCGATTAGTATTTTGCCGACGAATTATTTCGAGTGGGTTAAATATGCTTTCTTTATTGCTGCAATTGCTTTTGCGGAGATCTTCATTATTAATGTGATTTTTTACCCAAAGGAACTAAATACACTGAAACAACAACTTTTATCCCGTATACGAAAATAAATGTAGGTGTATTGGTGTAGAATTTTAATATACCAGTGATGTGATTATTTATCTGTCAGTTTATATAGTTAATATGGAGAATTTTGCAAGTTCTATATAATATCAGCATAACTTGCTGCTTATGGAGTGAATGAAGTAGCATATTAATTGATAGCTTATGTATTATTCAGTTATTATGCTTAAAACCTGAATTTATTGAATATTATGATCTGATTGAAGTAATGCATACAGTTGTATTTTGCACAGATGAGAATTATATCGTTCCAACTTATGTCGCGATTTTCTCTCTTTTGAAGAATTATCGAGGAGAAGAATTACTGAATATCTACATTCTCTCTAAAGAGGAATTTATTTATAATTGTTACAAAAAATTGTTCTACGAACTAGAGTCACGATTTGAGTTTTTGCATTTATACTTTAAAACTGTAGGCTCTTATTTCGAAAGAGTAAAGATTCGTACTTCTTATATTTCTACAGCTACAATGTTTCGTCTCTTAATTCCTAAACTAATTGACTCAGAGAAATGTGTCTATCTTGATTCTGATCTAGTAGTAGAGGATGATATTTCACACTTGTTTGATATTGATATGACTGGTTACTGCGTTGCTGGCGTTAGAGATTTATCAATCTCTAAAAATATTCAGTCTTCTCATGCAAAGCTACTTGGTATACCAACGACAGAAAACTATATTCAAGCAGGTGTCCTATTAATGAATCTTAAGGAAATAAGAAGACTGGGTTTAGATTCAAAATTAATTAAAATTGGGTCTTCAAAGGTATTTCCTTATAATGATCAAGATGTATTGAATTTGGTGTTTTACGGGAAAATAAAAAACTTAGATTTGTGCTATAATACTGTAAGTCTAAACATAATTCGTAGAGATAATGCATTGGTAGAAATGTATGGGAGAGAAAATGTTTATAAAGCGAAAAAAAAACCTGTTATATTTCATTATGCAGGAGTCCGAAAACCATGGGGATACAAGTATATGTATGGCGCGGATAATTGGTGGAAATATATAAGAATGCAGAACGAGCAGGTAAGGGAGTTATATATTGATTTATTTTTTGATAAACTGACAGTTCCTTTTTTTGATCAGGTAAGAGAGAAAATCGAAAGTCTTATAAAATTTGTTGGCCTCTACCCAATATGCAAAAATATTGTTGTAGCTTTAAGCATTAGGAACAGATAAATAGCTAAAAAAAAATCAAACTATTGGAGCTCAGCGAAAAACGCCAATGACGATTCTTGCCGGACGCTAACAAGACATCATTGTTATACTTCTAAACTATTTTATGGAATATATAATTGATGAAAGCTAAATAGTTGATAATGATATTCGAAAGTGTTTTTTATTTGCATGGCCATCTCAGATAAGAAAATATATTCACAGAGTTGTTATCTTTCACAGCCGTATCAAGACGCATGGGCGGATTATCAGAGGAGTTTATGGAACTCCTCTTTTCCGGTTTGGGATAATGTTGTTCTGACAGCGAGTGATGCTTTTCAGGCAGAAGGGTTTGAAAAGCAGATTGCAGAGAGATCTAGTTGCCTTCCGGCGAGGACGCAGTTTGTTGTGATTCCCGACGAAAGTGGGGCCAGAGTGGGGTCTGGTGGGGCGACGCTTGGTGTTATGAAATGGCTGAAGGAAAATGGCGGCTGGGAAGGCAAGAGGATTCTTGTCATCCACAGCGGTGGGGACAGCAAACGTGTGCCGCAGTATTCTGCTTTGGGAAAACTGTTTTCTCCTGTGCCTCATGTTTTGCCGGATGGGAGAAGTTCCACGCTGTTTGATGAGATCCTGATTGCCATGTCTGCAGTTCCGGGGAGGATCCGGGAAGGGATGCTCCTGGTAACCGGTGATGTGCTGCTGATGTTCAATCCCTTGCTGATCGATTACAGCGGGAGAGGTGCAGCCTGTATTTCTTTCAAAGAGAATGTGCTTACCGGGAAAGACCACGGTGTTTTTCTGAGTGGAGATAACGGACTTGTAAAGGGGTTTCTGCATAAGCAGACGATAGAAAAACTGTATTCCACTGGAGCTGTGAATCCTTCCGGGGATGTGGATATTGATACCGGTGCGCTCATTTTTGGTACGGATGTGCTGAACAGCCTCTGGAGCTTGATCAGCAGCAATGGTGAATTAGATGAAGGAAAATTCAGTTCGTTTGTCAATGACCGGGTCAGGTTGAGCTTGTATGGAGATTTCCAGTATCCAATGGCGGAAGATTCCACTTTGGAGCAGTTTTATCTGGAAAAGTCGGACGGTGAGCCTTCAGAAGCGTTTAAAAACTGCCGGGAAAAGATCTGGGAAGTTCTGCGGCAGTATCGGTTGAAGCTGATTCGGCTGGCGCCTGCAAAGTTTATCCATTTCGGAACAACGAATGAGATCCTGGAGCTTATGACAGGTGATGTGGAAGAGTTCCGGGAACTCGGATGGAGCAGTATTACCAATTCCTCTGCATCACAGGCATCGTATAACAGTGTTATAAGGCCGAAGGCAAAGGTCGGGGAAGGTGTCTATGCAGAGGTAAGCTATGTGCATTCCGCTGCGGAGATCGGTGAAGGCAGTGTATTGAGCTACATTGATATTCACAATGAAGTGGTGCCTTCTCATGTTGTGCTGCATGGTCTGAAGCAGAAGAATGGCAAATTTGTTTGCCGGATTTTCGGCGTGAATGATAATCCACAGGAGAATAAACTGTTCGGTAGAAAGCTGCCGGCTTCAATGGGCAATATCTTGTGGGATGCACAGCTCTATCCGGAAAAGGATACAATTAAAGAGGCAGTGGCGGCTGCACTGGAATTGCACCGGAAAATGATTTCCGGCTTACCGATGAAGCCGGAAGGGAAGTCGCTGGCAGAAGGACTGCGGGATGCAGATCCGGAGGCGATTCTTGCCTGGAATAAGCGTATGTCTGAGCTTGTGGCAATGGATAAAATTGCCGAACTGATTGCTGAACATGAACCTGCTTCCAGGGGCCATCTGGACGGGCCGTTGACAAAAATCCAGAGAGAGTGGCTGGAGAGACGGCTGAGAGGGGCAGACTATGGCGAGGCCATGCGGCTGCGCTATTATGTCGGTATGGCGCTTGGGACGGCAGAAGGAGACAAGCTGACTCTGGATGCTTTTAAAGGTTTGTCGTCTGCTATCCTGGAATCTACGCTGGCAGGGCTTCAGGAAAACGGGAATGCCCGGATCTGCAAAGAGGAGCATTTTGTTTCCCTGCCGCTTCGTGTCAACTGGGGCGGTGGTTGGTCAGATACGCCTCCTTACTGCAATGAGAATGGCGGTACAGTGCTGAATGCTGCTGTTCTGCTCAATGGAGAGCGGCCGGTAAGCGTGCATCTGAAACGGTTGAAAGAGAAGAAAATTGTCTTTGAGAGCCGGGATATGGATGTACATGGCGAATTTACCAGCATGGAACCGCTGCAGAGTGTGGGCGATCCTTTCGATGTGTTTGTGCTGCAGAAGGCAGCCTTGCTTGCTTGCGGTGTGATCCCGGCGAGCGGCGGCAGTTTGGAAAGTGTCCTGGAAAGGCTTGGTGGTGGTTTCTGGATGGATACAGAGGTCACCGGTGTGCCGAAAGGTTCCGGTTTGGGGACAAGTTCTATTCTGGCTGCAGCCTGTGTGAAAGCATTGTTTGAATTCCTGGGTATTCCACATACGGAAGATGATTTGTACTCTCACGTCCTCTGCATGGAACAGATCATGTCAACCGGTGGCGGCTGGCAGGACCAGGTTGGCGGTGTGACGGACGGGATAAAATATATCACGTCCCATCCGGGGCTGAATCAGAAGATCAGAGTGCGGCATCTGGAACTGTCTCCGGAGACGATGGAAGAATTAAATGAGAGATTCTGCCTGATTTACACCGGCCAGAGAAGGCTTGCAAGGAATCTGCTGAGAGATGTGGTAGGCCGGTATATCGGCAATGAGCCGGATACCGTATATGCCCTGAATGAGATTCAGCGGGTGGCTGCTCTGATGCGGTTTGAGCTGGAAAAGGGCCGTGTGGATGAGTTCGCAGCTCTGCTGCGTCAGCATTGGGAGCTGAGCAAAATGATTGATGCAGGCAGCACCAACACGCTGATAGACCAGATTTTTGACAGCTGTGATGATCTGCTGGACGGCAGAATGGTCTGCGGTGCCGGTGGAGGCGGCTTCCTCCAGGTAGTGCTGAAGAAAGGCGTGAGCAAAAAACAGCTGCAGGATCGGTTGATGGAAGCATTTGCTGACACAGAGATTGCTGTGTGGGACTGCACGTTGGTATAAAAGGAGAATGGTAATGAAAAAAGCATTGATAACAGGTGTTACGGGGCAGGACGGGAGTTATCTGTCTGAGTTCCTTCTGGATAAAGGATATGATGTACACGGGATGATCCGGAGATCTTCAGTAGACTTCCGGGAGAGAATTGCCCATCTGGAGGGGCATCCGAACTTCCATCTGCATTACGGGGATCTGTCAGACAGCATGAGTCTGCTGAAGGTTGTCTCCGCTGTCAGACCGGATGAGATTTATAATCTGGCAGCTCAGAGCCATGTTCAGGTAAGTTTTGATGTGCCGGAGTTTACTGCCAATGTAGATGCAACCGGTGTTCTGAGAGTGCTGGAAGCAGTGAGAATTGCAGGGCTTGCTGAAACTTGCAGGATTTACCAGGCGAGCACCAGTGAGCTGTACGGCAAGGTGGAAGAAGTGCCACAGAATGAGAAGACGCCGTTCCACCCCTATTCTCCGTATGCGGTGGCAAAACTTTACGGTTACTGGATCGTAAAAGAATATCGGGATGCCTACAACATGTTCTGCTGCAGCGGGATCCTCTTCAACCATGAGAGTGAGAGAAGGGGAGAGACTTTTGTCACGAGGAAGATTACCCTGGCAGCTGCACGTATTGCACAGGGAAAGCAGGATAAACTCTATCTGGGCAATCTGAGTTCTTTGCGTGACTGGGGTTATGCAAAGGACTATGTGGAATGCATGTGGCTGATGCTGCAGAATGAAAAGCCGGAGGATTTTGTCATTGCCACCGGTGTGCAGCACAGCGTCCGGGAATTTGCCACTCTGGCTTTCCATCATGCCGGCATTGAGCTTGAATGGGTTGGAGAAGGGCTTGAGGAGAAAGGCATTGACAAAGCAACCGGCAAAGTTCTGGTTGAGGTATCTCCTGATTTCTATCGTCCGACCGATGTTGTCAACCTCTGGGGTGATCCGACAAAGGCGAAGGAAGAGCTTGGATGGAACCCGCAGAAGACGAGTTTTGCAGAACTGGTACGGCTGATGGTTGATCATGACATGAAGAAGGTTGCCAAAGAAAGTGCAGTAGAGCGGATTATCAACCTGGCAGAGTATCTGGAAAAGGGTGTTGTGAAATGATGGAAAAGAATGCAAAAATCTATGTGGCAGGCCATCGGGGTATGGTCGGATCTGCCATCCTGAGAGAACTGCAGAAGCAGGGATATGAGAATTTTGTTCTCCGCGGTCACAAAGAGCTTGATCTGATGAGGCAGGATGCAGTGGAGGAGTTCTTTGCCACGGAGAAACCGGAATATGTTTTTCTGGCTGCTGCAAAGGTTGGCGGAATTGTAGCCAATCAGAACGCCCTGGCCGATTTCATGTATGACAACATGATGCTGGAGATGAATGTGATCCATTCTGCCTGGAAAAACGGATGCAAAAAGCTGCTGTTTTTAGGCAGCAGCTGTATCTATCCGCGTATGGCACCCCAGCCGATGACGGAGAGTTGTCTCCTGACCGGGGAACTGGAAAAGACCAACGAGGCATATGCATTGGCAAAGATTTCAGGGCTCAAATACTGTGAGTTTCTGAATCGTCAGTATGGGACAGATTATATTTCTGTTATGCCGACAAATCTGTACGGCCCAAATGATAATTATCATCCGACACATTCCCATGTTCTGCCTGCTCTGATCAGGAGATTCCACGAGGCAAAAGTGGAAGGGAAAGACAGTGTTACCTGCTGGGGAGACGGCAGCCCGTTAAGAGAATTCCTTTATGTAGATGATCTTGCCAATCTCTGTGTATTTCTGATGAACAATTACAGCGGAAATGAGACAGTGAATGCCGGGACAGGTAAAGAACTGACTATTAAAGAACTTACCGAACTGGTGGCGAAGGTGGTCGGTTATACCGGTAAGATTGAATGGGATACTTCAAAGCCAAACGGCACACCCAGAAAGCTGCTGGATGTGAGCAAGGCGACAGCTCTGGGATGGATGTATAAAACCGAACTGGAAGATGGCATCCGCCTGGCGTATGAGGACTTCCTCCATAATCCGATGAGAGCGGAGAGATAAGTTGTCTATACGTAGAAATATGACTATCAATTTTGATATTAAATACACAGATGAAGATGGTAATTATTATTTTTCTGAAAACATGCCAGAATATTTAATAGATGTTTTTTCAGATTTTAGGGATGAACCATATAGGAAGTTCAGAAATGAACTCCCTATAGAGACTAAATACTCTTATTATTATCCTATTTCCTCAGAAACAACATTACATGATCTTTTGAATCCTTATTTGGATAAACTTAAAATTAAGCATGAAAAGTTTTATAAATGTTCATCAATGGTTTGGTTAAAAACTGAGCGTAATTATGTGAATATCACAGATTACGATTACTATATATTAAGGCTAATAAGATATTTTGGGCAAACAGATGAACTGAATCTTTTCCTGATTTTTTCTGTTCTACAAGGAGATATTTGGAGAGAAGATAGCATAAGATATTATATGAATTCTCATGAGGCAGGTTCACATAATTTCCCACATGTTCATGTTTTAGTTGAGAGAACATATGAGGCATCTATAAATCTTATAAATGGAGAAATAATAACAGGAATCTTACCTGCAAAATTTAAAAAGAAGGTTTTAGAGAAAGTCAAACAAAACAGGTTATATTTGCTTGATTGCTGGAATAAGCAAACAGATGGGTTAAAATTTGACATTAATTTCGGATTAGGAATCACCTGTGATTTGCCTGTTTAGCTTTTTTGATTTATCTAAAGTCATATGAAGAAAGAAAAATGGGACGAAGTATGAATCAAAGAAAACTACTGCTTTTTATTGCTGTTTTTGTTTCTATTATGGTTCTTTCATTTTGTGCATATATAGTGTTATCTACAGTTTGTTCTGTAAAGGACGACATAATACTCAGATGGACTATGATAGGCGCAATAGGAAGCTGGGCGGGTTCATTATTTGGAGCTATTGCACTCATTATTTCGTTTTTTGCATTTTGGCTACCACAGAGAGTAAAGCTAAAGGTTGTAGTAAATAATGGAGTGATGATATCACAGATGCCAGGTATTGAAAGAATTGATGCGTATGTTATTACAGTTAAAAATATGGGATTGAGAGCTGTAACAGTTAATAACGTTTATCTGAACTTTGGTGGTAAAAAGATGGGTGATATTTATGTTGGAATCTTAAATCAAGGTTCAATACTTCAGCCATATACACCTACTTTCTGAATATTCCGACGGGGCGGAGCCGCCAGTCCGGAGGTAATTGAGCCACCTGTCCAGCGTAGTTGAGCCACCGTTCCGGTTCGGGTT
>JBGUIU010000195.1:0-8500 GCA_045113275.1 Paludibacteraceae bacterium | reverse complement strand
AGGGGAATTTGCTCTTAAGCTACATAGTGCTCGATAAACCAGCGAATCAAAGTTGCCTTGCGTGCCAACGTAGAAAGTTAAGATCTTCTTTTCCGTAATCAAATATTGGATAGCTTGCAGAATATTTGAATATTTCGTTTCGGGACAATCCTTGTGCCCGAAAAACGTACAGGCTGACATAGAATATTCCTCCAAATAGCGTTACCTAAATATAGTTAATTATATTCTATGAAAAGATATTTGTTGTGTCAACCTATATATAGGTAATAAATCAAAATCCCATATTATCATTATATTAACCGAATACGGGTAATGATAGTATGGGGGTTTTTATGGAATATTCAGAATTATACGCTATGCGCATCCGTCAGCTTTGTAAGCAGAGAGGGCTGTCCATTAACAAATTAGCCGACATGAGCAATGTGCGGCAATCCTCGATCGACAATATCATCAACGGGCGAACAAAGAACCCCGGAGTTGTGAACCTACACAAGATCGCATTGACCTTTAATATGACTCTCGCGGAATTTTTGGATTTTAAAGAATTGAACGAGTTTTCTTTTGAGGATAACGATACGGACGAGTAAAGAATTATTGTTTTTTGAAAAAATGGAATCGAGGAATATAAATGAAAATAAAGCATTCTAAAAAGCGAGTAGGTTATGAAATCTTTTTAGCCGTTCTTTGTGGGTGTTTTGTTTTGTTTGCTTGTTTGGTGGATTTTATGGATATTCCAATTTTAGCGTTGCTAAAAATTCGAGTATCTGATGCCGAAGCAATGCATATGAATCTGTTTACTATTCAGGCTACAATTTCAGTTACTGGTGCTGCAATCATCTCTTTACTGACAGGAGTTACTTCAAAAGAGTTTTATGGTTTATCCGTTTCTAAGTTTATAACAAGGATATATCCAGTTTTTCTAAAACACCATGCAGTTATTATCTTTACCTTTGCAATTACATTTGCTGATTATTTTGCCGTATCATTAAGACTGTTTGATGTATCACTTGCTATTTTTGCTTGCAGTGTACTCGCGTTGATCTATTTGGTACGTGATACTTTTGTTGTTTTTATGGGTGATAATGAAATAAAAAACAGAATTGCCGAAAGTATAAAAGAAAGTGATTTAACCGGATACGCCCAAGCTTTGTTTTTACAAAGCAAACAATACGCTCAAACCGGGTTGTTTATCGAATTAAAAGATAATCTTGCATTAGTTGAAACCGTGTTAGAGCAGGAAGAACAACGGCTTAAAATATCATCTGATAACACCCATATTGAATTGATAGAAAGTTTTTTAGTTGATATTTTTAAAATCATTGTTAAAAGACAGCAACAGGATGAAAACACATACTACCTTCGTTATCTGCTAAATTTATACAATAACTCAAACAATAACAAAGTTTACTTAAATCTGTGGTGGATATCTCCAAATATGTTTTTTCAAAGTATAAAGTTTATAACATACGACTTTTATAGGGAAAACTATTTATTCATCAGTTTTTTTGAAAGTTTGATTACAAATGAAAAATTTGATTTGGCTTTTGCACAAGAGAGTGCGGATGTATTTAATAATTCGTTAGTTTATTATTCAAACCAAATTTATAAATCCCTGTTTAAATCTGAGCCACAATCTGTGTTAACGGCGAACAAAGATAGTATTATTATAGATTTGTATGAAGATATATCAAGAATAAAAAATTATCAACACGGAGCAAATAAACTTATAAGTTCAGAGTACGAATGGCTTTTGATTCAATTAAATATTTGTTATATGTTTAAGGGCTTAATTGATAGCGGAGAATCCGGAAAAGTTTGGAACAAACTGTTCTCAGATTATCAGCTTTTGAATAGAGCCACGGAAACAGAATTATCTTTGATTTGTATTACAATTTATTTGTTTTATTTAGCCGAATATGAATCTTTGGCAAAAGATAAACCCGCACAGGAAAAATCAAAAGAACTGTTAAGAGAGTATAATCACATAATACTTGATTATTATTATAGTTGCAATCTTTTGGAAATAGTAAAAAAATATAGATCCGTCATTTTTGATTTGATGAACCGATGGGAGTGGTATATTGATGGTGAAGCAAAATTTGTGATTTCAGAGCATTCAACAACAGATTTCCTTGTTTTTATTTCACTAAATACCTGTTGTAACGATGATATAGAAGAGATTATTGAAAGTCTATCAAATGGATCTATATTTGGTCTATTTAGTAGATATTTTTCTAAGGAAGCATCGTTTGATAGAATATATTTGCCTTTTCACAGGTTATTCTTTGGAAACGAAGAATTTAGCAGTCAAAAGGAAAAGCTATTTGAGGTTCTAAGTAAAAAGTATAGACAGGAAATATTAGATAGAGGCAAAAATGAAACAATTAGCGATCAAGAGATTGAGGATTACAAAAAAATACTATTAGGTTATTGCAAAGAAGCTGCAGAGGAATATCAGGATTTATTCCATTCTGGTGAGAAGGGAACGAAAAACTCAGAAAATATACAAACCATTAAATTGGCTTCTTTTATAGCTAATACTCCTTTGTCTCAGGAATACTCAAATAGAATAATAAAGAAAGGCATTAAACAGCAACTATTGCTGATATATCTGTATTTGATTCGTGACAAATTGTTACAACAAAACATTAATGGAACAAACAAGAATGTTCAGCCGAAAATCATTAGTTCCGTTAAAGGTAGTTGTATAAATCCCAATACAGTATTCGGCTCGAGATTTGTCTTTTGGATTGAAGAAAACAAATCTCTATTAAAAGACTTTTTAGATAACCGAATGATAAAACAAGTATCTACGTCCGGAATTCCTAATGAGTACTATTTTGTTGATACATCATTAACAAATGTTTCTGTTTGTGATTTTAAAATCCAAATAAGAGATTTAACTCCGGAAGAAATAACGGATGGTTGCAAAGTTGGTGAAAATGGTGAGCTGTTATACAACGTTACCAACGATTTAAGTATTCCGTTTTCAAAGCCGGATTTATTTGAGCATATTCGAAGAACGATGAAATTTGTAAATATTTATGTAGATGTTGCAAATAATACAGACGTGGATAAAATTGGATTGCATATCACAATTGATAATTGATGAATAATTTTAGGAGCGTTAATCGCTGCAAAACAAGCAAGTTGTTGTCCGTGCTTGCTTGAAAACAACAACATAAATGTCCTCTTGAATCCTTGATTTCTTGATGATTTTTATACCCTTATCGTACCCTTACGCGGTGTAAAATCGCTAACGGGGAGATATAATCAAGGAAAACCAACAGAAGAAAGAAAAGGATTTTTGCGAGATTCTTGAAACATGTGAAGTCTTATCACGTGCGCAAACACCTCATAACCCGAAGGTCGTTGGTTCAAATCCTTCTCCCGCAACCAAGTTAACCGCCATAAACAATGCGTTTATGGCGGTCTTTTTTGTGTCGGAGTAAATATCGACAATTATATGTTTTGTATTTACCCTTATTGGGTAAATCTATGTGAAGTTATTTGTTTTCAATTTTACGAAGTTGTATAGTTCATCATATCTTTTCTTTTTCTGTTGGAATCCAAGAAGTCAACGGGTCAGGAAGGCAAGTGGTCAGCCTTTGTTTGTAAAGTTCCAAGATGTCAAGAAGGTAAGAAGACATCCTGTCAGAGTTTTTCTTCTATGTGTTCTATGGTCCTTACCACGTACAACACTATTTGAAAATGCCTTTTCCGCAGCCTCGTCAACCATTCTCTGAGCGGTTTTGGTGTCGCCGCGCTCAACGGCGGAGAGGTAGTCGCGGTTTTGGAATCTTAAAGAGTGTGGGTCAGAAGATAATCCTCTGCTTCCTCGTAAATTTTTGCCTCTTGCTTGGATATCCTCATTATGTCTTCTTGATAAAGCCGCGTAACAGTCTTCTGTTCCTCCTTTGAAGATTGGTTTTTCTCCGTATTCAACGTCATTCGAGTATCTTGAATAGCCATTTAACAATCCTCCTTGCTGACTAATTATTTGTTCATAAACTTTAGTTGGATTATTCTTGTAATCATAAATCAAATAAGGTGCCGGAAACCTTCCGGTTTCAATATATGCAGATAAGCATACACTACATACACAGCCGCCGCAGAAATCGCATACCCCCGTGTAATTCCTAACTTTTCGTTGCGATGTCGGCAACATAGGAACGACACAGGGGTCGTTCCCTACAAATGGGGATTTCTCTGTGCGCTTCGCTTGGTCGAAATGACATTTTCAGGTAATAATAGCTTAATGCGACAGCCTCTTTTGTATCTTAATTTAGTTTTTTCATTATGGTTAGAATATTCTTTCCGTCCTTGTATTCATAGCTCACGTTGTCCATGCTCTTCTTGACCATAAAGATTCCCAGTCCGCCTTTTTTGCGTTCCTTGACGGAAAGCGTGGTGTCGGGGTCGGCTTTTGCGAGAGGATCGTATTGCTTTCCGCTGTCGATAAAGGTTATCTCGACGGCCGGCGGATCCTCGTGTACCGTGACCTGAATCACAGCGTTTCCGCTTCCGTCGCCGTAGGCATAGCTTGCGATGTTGACAAACAGCTCCTCAACGGCTATGTCGATCGATGTCTGCGTCAGCATCGGGCAGCCCGCTTCTTCGAGCTGCTCGTCTATGAATGTCTGTACCAAAGGGAGATTTATTCTGTCGGCTTCAACAATAAGCTCCTGCATTATTGATCCTCACCTCCGGCGTTATTTTCAGGTCCGTAATATTTCAAGCCTACCATCGTCAGATCGTCAAACTGCGGCGCTTCTTTTACAAAGGCGTCAACAGCAACGCGGACGCCTGCCAGCACCTCTTGCTGCGAAGCGCCTTCGGGAACAGCGTTAAGCGCTTCGACGGTGCGGTCTGTGCCGAAAAGCTCATTGTTTGCGTCTGTAGCCTCGGCGACGCCGTCGGTGTATACAAATATGCTGTCGCCATTTTTGAGTTGTATCTCGGTATCTTTATACTTGGATATGCCCGTCGCGCCGACCGCCAGACCGTGCTTATCTTTCAACATTTCGTATTTGCCGTTTATGTTAATCATCGGATACTCGTGACCTGCGCTTGCGGTGGTGAGCTTGCCTGTGCCGATCTCGAGTATGCCCAGCCAAACCGTCACAAACATATGAGCCTTATTATTGGCGTAGACCTGCTTGTTGACTCTTTCAAGTATCTCCGCAGGAGAGCCGCCCATAATGGCATGGTCGTTGATAAGGATCTTCGAGGACATCATAAACAGCGCCGCGGGAACTCCTTTTCCGGATACGTCCGCTATAACTAATGCCAGGTGATCGTCGTCGATCATGAAGAAGTCATAAAAATCTCCGCCGACCTCCTTTGCCGGATCCATAGAAGCATATATCTCAAACTCCGGACGATCAGGAAAGTCCGTAGGCAGACTGCCGGTCTGGATGTCCGTAGCAACGCGCAGCTCGGACTCGGTAGCCTCCACCTTAGCGCGGGTTTTCAAAAGACTATGGGTACTGACGTTGGTCACAAGATACACAAGCGCCATAGAAACCGGTATAGACGATGTCTCGTAAATCTCAGCGCCCTTATCAAGAAGAAACAGCTGCAGCCAGTAAAGGAAAGGCGCAATGGCTCCGAAAATAAATACGCTTAAAGGGATCTCTCCGTCTGAGGGTTTCCTTTTCTTGCCGATCGTCAGGAAGTAGACTGCAATGAGCAGGGGAGAGAAAACGTAAAAATACACTATACCGTGAAATACGGTTTCAAAAAACTCCATCGTCAGTACGTTTCCGCTTTCGTCCACCCGGAACATTATATGTGTCCACGGGGTAGCAGCGCACAGCAGAACCGTTATTGCCACAGGCAGCGCATAAAAGATAATGAGTGGGATTTTTCAGTTTTATTCCAAAGCGATCAATCAAATACAGGTTTACGAAAGCGGAAAAGATGATGAGGGAAACAGCATAACCGCCTGCCGATAAGTAAGAAAGAATTTTATAGTCCGGATTTCCGTCGATGAAGGTCCACACGATCTCAAGCACGCACATAACTACACCTGAGATCAGCATAAGAGAAATAAGCCCGTTGACCTTTTGCTTGTATAACATGAGATTGTTAATAAGTAGGATACCAAGCAGAGTCATCGCTGCAAATAGCAACTCCAAATACAGTCCGTTGGCGATCGCTTGATCTATCATAGTTTTCTCCTTAGTGCTTTATGCAATCCATATCGTTCGGATCAAATTCATCTTTCCGGCTCATTCGATATTGAACAAATTGCTGAATCCGGTGACATCAAATACATCCTTCACAGACTCATTGAGATTGCGAACGGCCATATCGCCCTTGCCGTCCATATCCTGCGCCGCACCGAGCAGAACACGGAGCCCCGCGCTGGATATATAGTCCAGCTTGGCTAAATCCAAAATCAGCTTCGTCGCGTCAGTGGTCGCTTCATTGATCTTGCCCTCAAGGGCGGGAGAGGTGATCGTGTCAAGTCTGCCCTCAAGCAGAAATATGTATTCTGTTCCGTCTTTCTTGACCTCGATATCCAACTGGCTTTTGCTGCTCAGATTTGCGGCAGGTTTTTTATCTTTTTTACCGAATAATGATTTATACTAAATGAGGATGGTGACGGGGACTTATGAGCCTGACTAAAAATCGCACTTTAGAGATACCGCTCAAACCGGGAAGCTATGAGACCGCCGATCAGTTTATCAAACAATGGCTGATACAAAAGCGGATCAGCGATGAAAGCAGTTTTGAGACGATGCTGCTGTTTGAGGCTTTGTTTCATGATATGATCGAACAGGGCTGCGGTCAGGATACCATGCTGACGATACGGACACAGAAAACCTTCGGCGAATATAATATCACGCTCGGCTTTGAGGGCGAATCCTATATCCCGAGCATGAAAAAGGACCGGAAAAGCATTTCGCCCGAGCTGCAGATAGTTCAGGCTTACAGCGACAAGGTGGGCTACAGGTACCGCTTGGGCTATAACCGCGTCAGCATCGTTGTCAAAAGAAATAACAACAGCTCTCTGCTTTACTGCTTGATCGCTATCCTTCTTGCTGTGCCGGTCAGCATAGCGCTGATCGCATTTGTGAGCGCTGACAATTTAATATCGCTCGATAATAAGGTTATTCAGCCTGTTATAAAGCAGTTCGCAAACGCAATGCTTATGATAGGCGCGCCGGTCACGTTCTTCTCTCTTGTCAAGAATCTGACAGACATCTATATCGTTTCGGAAAAAAACTCCTCCGCCAGAAAACTGCAGATAAAAACGATTGTCACTTCCTTTATTGCGGTAGTACTTGCGCTGGTAACGGGTCCTCTCATTGCGGATGTTTTATACACGCATGAGGGCTATTTCGGAAGCTTAGGCCTGTTCTCAAGCGGTATGAATATGACGGAGTTCATCAGCTCGCTGGTTCCAAGCAACATTTTTGAACCGTTCGAGACGATCATGCCGTTCCCGATCATTATTTTATCGCTGCTTTTGACCTACGCGTTATGTTCGATAGGAGAGTACTTCGGCGCGGTACACAGAGTCATCAATATCAGTTTAGAGGTATTCTCTAAAATGCTCACCGTCGTTATGTTCACACTGCCGTTCTTCTGCTTTTTCGCGGCTCTGTCGATGCTGATTATCGACGGTATAGCCAACCTGATGATCCTGTTAGAGGTACTTCTTATCGTCGCGCTAAGTATGATAGTCATATCGGCGTTTTATATGATACGCCTGCTCATCGGCAAAGTAAATATCAAGTCCTTTGCAAGACATCTGCCTGCGCTGCTGTGGGAGAATTTTAAAATCAGTTCCGTTATCGACGCGGTCCCGTTTAATATAAGATATTGCTCGCGCAAATACGGATACGACAGAAAGAGGCTCTCGGATAATCTGCCAATACTCGCTCAGACAAATCTGGACGGAAACTGCTTTTTGATAATGCTGATATCGATGAGCTTCATTTTTCTGCTGGGCATTGAGATCTCGTGGTTACAGATCATCGGCATAGCTTTCCTTATTCTGTTCCTCTCTGTCGGCGCGCCTAATCAGCCGGGCTCGATTATGATCGGTATACTTATCATCACCCTGTATTTAAAGGCGGATGAGCTGATCCTCATCGCCATATTTGCCGAAGTATTTTTCGGCTGGCTGCAGAACATCATCAATGTACTCGGCGACATCGTCACCGTAGCCATAGAGGAGCAAAAATATAAAACACAAATTCAATAACCCCTCTTTTCTCGTGCCGGACTGAATATGGTGTAAAATTTGGAGGGATATTTATCAAATCAATTTTTGCAGTTAAAAAATCCGTTCTACTGACGGTAAATAACGCAGCAATATCGCGGGGTGCATAAGAGTGCATTGTATCAACCATTAAAGCCAATGCCAAACAAAGGGACTGTCGCATTAAGCCAATTATTGCCAAAAATGTCATCCTGAGCGGTCGGCATTAGCCGAATTTGCGTAGCAAATAGTCGAAGGATCCCCTTCAATGAGAAACCAAAGTGT
>JBGUIU010000194.1:0-2044 GCA_045113275.1 Paludibacteraceae bacterium | reverse complement strand
TACCACTTGAATATTACATTCAGTGAAGAATGTATGCCAGAATGGGAACTCTTCATACATGTTCAATGCTCTTGGGATACCCAGTTTGAACAATGGAGACAACAGTTTAGAAGGTTCTTCAGCACGGTCAAACAACTCATGGTATTTACGGGCACTCATATCAATGCCTGGTTTCACATCCGATTTACCATTGTTGAAGATCTTTTCACATTTGTTGCCTGAATAATAGATGCCACCATTCTTGAACAAATATTTAGTGATCTGACAATTGTTATCACATCCTTTGCAAGACAATACCTTAGATTCAAACTCTGCTGCATGAAGATATCTATCCAATGGAGTTGCTTTTTTCTTAGCATCGTGCATCTTTTTAGCATAAAGAGCACAACCATAAGCACCCATCAGCTCAGGTACATTATTACAATAGACTGTTCTGCCTGTAAGATTCTCAAATGCTTTCACGACAGAATCATTCTTCATGGTTCCACCTTGCAAAACAATGTTTGGACCTAACTCTTCATAGTTCTTTATTTTCAGCACTTTAAACAAACAGTTCTTGACTACTGAGTAGGCTAATCCAGCAGCAATATCGCTTACTTCTGCTCCTTCGCGTAGTACCTGTTTGACTTTTGAGTTCATGAATACGGTACAACGAGTACCTAGGTCACATGGGTTTTGACTTTGACATGCTTGAAAGACAAAATCTGTGATATCACATCCTAATGTTTGTGCAAATGTTTCGATGAAAGAACCACAACCAGATGAACAAGCCTCATTCAGCTCCATGCGTGTCAATGCGCCATTCTCCACGAACATGGCTTTCATATCCTGTCCACCAATATCTAGGATAAATGAAACATCGGGACACATATTCTTGGCAGCTACATAATGAGCCATTGTTTCAATCATGCCATAGTCAAGAGAATAGGCAGCTTTTATCAGATCTTCTCCATATCCTGTTGAACAACCTGCAGTGATCTCTAAGTCCAGTTTCTCCTCCTCGCAACGGGCTTTTAGTTTTTCTAGTCCGCGACGAACAGCACCGATTGGATTACCTCCGTTGTGTGTATAATATTTATATAGGATGTCCCCGGTTTCATTGATTAGCACAATCTTAGTAGTGGTTGATCCGGAGTCAATACCTAAGAATGTTTTTCCTTTACATTCATTTAAGTTAACAACTTGTATGTGGCTTTTTTCTTTTTCAGACTTCCAAGCCATATATTCTTCCTCATCATGAAAAATCGGAGGAAGTGTAACGTTTGTTTTGTTCTTGTTAGGATTTGTTTCTTCTTTTTGTTGAGGCTCTTTTTGAAGGATTTCATTCAACTGATTGATATCAATCGGTTCCATATCGTTCTTGAACAATGCAGTACCCCATGCAGGAATAATATTAGCATTCTCAAGAATCACACAATCCTTTTCTAGGTCAAGCTTAAAATAATCGGCAATGGCTTTGCGAAGAGAGCCAATAAACGTAAGAGGTCCTCCGCAGAATAAGACCTTAGGACGCACTTCGCATCCATGAGATAAGGCACTGGCAGTTTGTACAGCTACAGCACGGAATATAGAGGCAGCAATATCTTCTTTAGAAGCATTTCGAGCCACTAAATTTTGTATATCCGTTTTAGAGAAAACGCCACAACGTGAAGCTATCGGATAGACATGCTGAGCATTCTTGGCTAAGCCATCCATGTCGGTCACCTCTACACCTAAGCATAGAGCCATCTGATCAATGAATGCACCTGTACCACCGGCACAGTTACCATTCATACGGAGATCGGATACTTGTCCGTTCTTTAAATATACAATCTTAGCATCCTCACCACCGATGTCGATGATGGTTGAAATTTCTGGATGAACTTTCTTTGTAAATTCTGTTGCAGCAATTACCTCTTGTACAAAAGGAATATTATATCTCTCGGAAACCCCTAACCCTACAGATCCTGTGATGGACAATGTGAACTTTTCTGTTGTCAATGTGGATTTTAGTTCCTCTAAAAAGGCAGAGATAGCATTTTTTACATTTGCTAAATGCCTCTTG
>JBGUIU010000193.1:0-8489 GCA_045113275.1 Paludibacteraceae bacterium | reverse complement strand
TTATAGGCTTAACTATAATCCGAAAACCAGGGAGATAGATTTTAATTCGGACATGGCTGAAAAAGGCTTATGCATGCCACCATGCTATGACAGATGTTTTTGTGTTTTATGGTTTGGTAAGAATACGGGATTGCACTAGAATCAACATGTTGAGCATGTATATTTTTTTATCACCACAGAATCAATACTGATCGATACTGATTGTGCCGGCAGATCTTATGGCTACTTTTATAAAAAAATCCGAAAAAAGTAAAAAAAAGTATCATATCTTTGCAAAATTAAGTATAATTCGCATCTTAGAATATGTCGGTGCCTCCGGAGCCTGTATAAAAAGCCCCGCAGGTAATTGAAAACAGACATTTTCTGAAGGTTTGAGTTTAATCCACGGATGGATTAAATGTTTGGTTAGCCGTCTAGACAGGATGTTAAGACGTTTTTATATTTTTTTATTGAATTTTATTTATTATGAGTTTTGCAGAATTATTCGAAAGCAGTACCCCTAAGGCTAAGAAGAACACTTTAGGTGAGTTAATTCACGGTATCGTAGTTAAAATCGAAAGTGATTTCGTATGGGTTGACGCAGGTTTTAAGTCAGAAGGTCAGATTGATATCGCTGAATTTAAGAACGCTAACAACGAAGTTGAAGTAAACGTTGGCGATCAGGTTGATGTTGTTCTTGAAAGCATTGAAGACGGCGAAGGCAGAACAGTTCTTTCTCGTGAAAAGGCTAAGCGTCTTGAATCATGGGCTAGACTTGAAAAGGCTCACGAAGACAAGGAAATCGTTAAGGGTATCGTTGACGGTAAGGTTAAGGGCGGCTTTACTGTTGCTATTGATAATATTCGCGCATTCCTTCCTGGTTCATTAGTAGACAGCCGTTCACAGAACGAACAGCTCGAAGGCAAGGAATTAGAATTTTTAGTTATTAAGCTCGATAAGGAACGCAACAATGTTGTTGTTTCACGTCGTGCTGTTCTTGATGAAGATGATTCAGTTAACCGTGATGAAGTTCTTGCTAACCTTGAAGAAGGCAAGATCGTTAAGGGTAAGGTTAAGAATCTTACTGATTATGGTGCATTCGTTGATCTCGGTGCTGGTGTTGACGGTCTCCTCCACATCACTGATATGGCCTGGAAGCGTGTTAAGAACCCAGGTGAAGTTGTTACTGTTGGTGAAGAAATCGAAGTTAAGGTTCTTAAGTTCGAAAAGGAACGTCAGCGTGTATCTTTAGGCCTCAAGCAGTTAACTGCTGACCCATGGACTGATGTTGATAAGCGTTATCCAAAGGGATCTGAAATTGAAGGCGTTGTAACCAACATCGCTGACTACGGCTGCTTCGTTGAAATCGAAGAAGGCGTTGAAGGTCTTGTTCACGTTTCTGAAATGGATTGGACCAACAAGAACGTACAGCCTTCATCAGTTGTAAATATCGGTGAAAAGGTTAAGGTTAAAGTTCTTGAAATCAGCGAACAGGGTCGTCGTATTTCTCTCGGCCTCAAGCAGTGCAAGCCAAACCCATGGCAGATCTTCAGTGAAAAACACGCTAAGGGTGACAAGGTTGTAGGTAAGGTTAAGAGCATCACTGATTTCGGTATCTTCATCGGTCTTGAAGGCGGTATCGACGGTTTAGTTCACAACACTGACTTAAGCCATGACAACAACGGCGAAGCTGCTCACAAGTACACTCGCGGTGAAGAAGTTACTGCAGTTGTTCTTAACGTTGACCCAGAAAAGGAACGTATTTCTCTCGGTGTTAAGCAGCTTGAAGAAGACGCTATCTCCAAGTTCTTAGATGCTCACAGAGAAAGCATCTTCAAGGGTACCATTGAAGCTGTTGAAGCTAACAGAATCACTGTTGACTTAGGCGACGGCATCAAGGGTGTAATCCGCGCTTCTGACGCTTCTTCAGATCGTATCGACGACCTGACTACAGCATTCACTGTAGGTAGCACTGTTGAAGCTAAGAAGGTTGGTATCGATCGTAAGAACGGTACAATCTCTCTTTCAATCCGTGCTAAGGATGAAGCTGAAGACAGAGCTGCTATCGAAGCTATCAAGAAGTCTAACAGCGAAGTTGAAAAGGGAAGCAACGCTATGGCTGAAGCATTCAAGAATGCTAAGCAGTAATAAGCTCCCTGAGACTGTCAGTTTCTAATCAGAGATGACGGTTTCAAAGTAAAGAATGAAACGGTGTGGTTTTGAAGACTGCACCGTTTTTTTGTTGTTACTTTCACTTTGTTTTTGGATGAGCAGTTCAGAAACGATGATAAGAGGCCGGTATTATTATTTTCGCAGAGGTTTAAAACTGACGTCCTGCAGAACATGATTAAGGCAGGTGGATAAAAACAGGATAATTACCGGTATACAGTGTTTAAAACGGCTGTTTTTCCGTAAAGCTTTTCCTTTTCAGTCCAGGTCGCACCGGAATCTATAATTTCATGAGATCCATGCACTATAGTTAGATCTGAAGGTTTTAATAATGTATAATATACACATTGTTTGATCTCATACCTATAAATAAAAAATTACAGTTCGGATATTTTAAGATGTTTAAAAAATTATTTACCTTTGTTTATGTTGTTCTTCTCTGTCTTATAGCAGCGGTAGCATTAACCATAGGTATTTCCAATTCATCCATGGTGGAATTCAATGTTTTATTTATGAAGTCTGAATTAACCGTGAGTGCTATTTCATCAATATCCGCAGTGTTTGGTTTTGTGGTAGCAACACTCATCTGGGTGCTGGTTGTTATAAAGTTAAAGCTTAAGGTAGCTTCCTTAAACAGACATATCAAAAAACTGGAAAAGAAATATTCTGTTACCGCTCAGGATCTCGACATTGCCAATGAACGTCTGATGCTTGATGATAAAACTTCTGAACAGTAATATATTATTAAGAGAGTTTTTTATTAAATAAAAGCAGTCTTATGTTTGAATTATTATTCCTCTTGTTGCCGGTGGCAGTATTCTATGGCTACTTTATGGGCTTTAGAAACGCCTGCAAAAACGAGCAGTCGGAAAAGAATAAAAAATTTGGTTTTCTGACTAAGGGGATTAATTATTTTTTATACCGTGAAAATGATAAGGCTGTAGATGAATTCATCCGTTACTATGATTCGGATACCGAGCACTCTTTTGAAGACGGTCTGGCTTTAGGGGCTCTGCTTCGTGAACGCGGTGAACTGGAAAAAGCAATCAGATTTCATAACAAGCTTCTTATGTCGGCTGAACCTGTACAGCGCTCAGCCGTGCTTCTTGAATTAGCCCGTGATTTTATGAATTCCGGGTTACTCAATAAATCCGAAGATATTCTGAAGGAACTTATAAGCTACAATTCTGAAAGAAAATCAGCGGTCATGCTGCTTATCAAACTTTATGAGCAGGAAAAGGAATGGCAGAAGGCCATAGGTCTTATTGATGCCTTTGACTGTTATTCCTCTGACAGTCTCAGACAGAGACAGTCTCAGTTTCACTGTGAGCTCGGCAATGAGCTGTATGTGCGACAGAATTATGCCAAAGCCAATGATCAGTTTAAAAAGGCCGTGACCATTAATAAGAAATGCGTCAGAGCTTATCTTAACATGGCAAAAATTCTGATTGAGATAGGGCAGACCAAAAAAGCCCTCAGCTATATTCAGGATGCAGTCAATGCTGATCCTGAAATGATTCCGGTATGTCTTAAGTCCCTTGCTAAATGCTTCTTTGCCGGACAGGAGGAGGAACATCTTGAGGTGCTTAACTCATGGCTGCAGATTTCAGAAAATCCTCATCTGGTTATAGCTATTTCTGAAATTATGGCCAAAACAAAGACCAGAGAGGAAACAGATGTCTTCCTGCTCAGGGTCTTAAAGAAAACTCCAAGCTTTGAGCTTTTTTCCTATGTATGGGAAAGAATGTATTCCGACTTAGGCCCCGAAGATCAGGAACGTTTTACCGTGCTGAAATCTATTATGGATGCGCATCAGGTAAACAATCACCGCTTTATGTGTCATAAGTGCGGGTTTAAGTCATCAGTCCTTTTCTGGCAGTGTCCGAGCTGCCATAACTGGGAAACCATGAAACCGCATCAGATTACTGACTGGAAAGCCTCGGCAGGTTCTACTGAGAAAAAGTATAATGATAAGGATATTATCTAAACGTCAGGGGAATGTGGAATAAGGCTGGTGTATTCCTTTTTTCCTGCAATTAAATACAAATCAAAATAATTCAATTCAATCCAATCCTGCCTGCGACATCTTCTTATACTTCTTAAACAGTTTTTTTGATGCTTTCTTAAAACAGTTTTTTTGATGCTTTCTTAAAACAGTTTCTTTATGAGTAACGCAAAATTTAAGAAGGTATGCAGTCTCAGGTCCGGTAACTCCAGTGATTTTCATGAATGTATGCGGAAACAGGTATAACCATGACACGCAAAAATCCCTCTGATTGTCATTACTGATTGTCCGGAATTGCCGGAGATTATCGGTTTCTGCAAGTTTTTCCGTTTTTCAACTGATGCAGTACTGCCAACGCAATATCAACAGAAATGATGATCCCGAATACTGTCTTTTGTGTACACTCAAAGTGGTTAAATGGTAGTTGAAATCAAAAGGCTGACTACTCTGTGAGGTTTAAATCGTCGAAGTTCTGTTACATCTAAACATAAACTTCCAAATTTACTCCACTAATTCGCAGGAATACCACAGAACGACTTAACCTGCTGCGAAACGACCACATGAGCTTAGACTGCTGCAATTTTTGGCTTCGGCCCCGGTTTCTGTCTGAGTGTGCCATCATTTTTGTATAGGCTGCGCTTAGTGCCAGCCTGAACTCCCGGCTTCTTTCTTGGGGTTCCATCCTTATTGAAGTCGCCCCTTTTTGTTCCTGGTTTTACTCCCCGCTTCTTAGTCTCGGCCCTGAGGTTCGGTTTAGTATCTGAATGTTCCGCTGAAGAGTGAACTGCGGTTGAATCTGAGATACTGGCATCTCCATTGGAGGTTTCATGAGTGCGCGGAGTGCTTTCCTGAAGGGGGTTGGGAGCACCAGCTGAAGCTTCCGTACTTGAGGTTGTCGCTGATGTCATCGCAGCAGGCCCCCTGTTTTTATCATTTGCTTTATCTTTTGGCTTTGGCCCTGGTTTGCGATAACCAGGTGTTGGACGACGACCGGCAATTCGATCGTTATCCTCTTTTACGCATTTATCAATTAAAGTTTCAGAACAGCCGAAAAATTCAAGAAAACTTAATTGACGTTTGTTTTCAATATGAGAAAACGTGTACACGTCATTAATTTTTATTTCTGATAACATATTCATTTCCCGGATCATATTCGTTGTGCTTTGATCAATGCTTCTGGCATGAAGTTGCATCTGATATCTGATGATAGAAGAAATGAAACCAACAGCAAATTTTGAATACAGGCTTGAAGTAAAATGAATACGTGTGGTACCGTATCCAAGTTCCGTTTTAAAGATTTTATATTGTATCTCAGAAGATGAGCGGGATGAATACAATTTATCTATTTCTGACGGAGCAAGTTCCTCTGAAGATAAAATACAGTACAATCCTTTTTTATTGATAGCGTTTTGAAAATTTTCAGTATTAATAACAACTTCGTACTGTATAGATTTATCATCGCCTGGTTTATAATCTTCAGATTTGTCATTTGCTTTTATCGATAAAAAGTCTTTCAAGTTATCTGAGACTTTTGGAAGTTCAGGTTTTACTAAATTTTCTTTTTCTATATCCTTGCTGTCTTTAAGCTTAAGAGCTTTAGAATAATAATTCAGAAGTTTATCTTTGTACGTGGCAAGAGCTCTGACAAGACGACTTTTTTCACGATTGATTTTTTTCATGAGAGTGGTGATCCTGTCTGAGGCATTTGCGCAGTCAAAAAAGAGAGTCAGGTAGTCAGCATGCTTGTAATCCTTAAATATCTGGTACGGCTTCTGCACGCCAAACAATGTGGTATCATCAATGAAGTAGGAAGCATTGCCTTTGATTGCTTCTCCATACTCATTAACGATTTGTTCTGCTCCTAAAGGCGAACCCTTTACTATGATAATGTACGGGATATTATTTTCGCACAAAAACTTTATTGCTTTTGAATTACAGTATCCTCTGTCAAGAATAACTCCTCGAATGCCTATATTGCATTCTTGCAGAAAATCGGTAATTTGTTTCATAGCCTTTGCATCTACCAGTCCCCCGCGATAAACATTAAAGGTAACAGGCAAACCAGAAGATGTTACAGCATACGAGAAACTGACTATATTAATATTCTTATGAGATTTTGCATGTCCCTTCTCGGCAAGTTCAACTCCTTTGCTGGTACAGTCATCATTTGAACCGTCAATGCACAGCCATACATTATCAATGCCTTTGGCCCGACAATGCAGAGCCCATGATTTTTTGAATTTAATGATCGAACTTTGATTTATTTCTTTTTGAAACAAATTGCTGTAATAACTGTCGCTTCTTGGCGATTTATTAAACAGCATCTGTTCAGACATGGATTTCTGAAATAATGATAACGTAGCTGATTTGTAAAGTATTGAATACATTGCAAAATCCAAAATGCTATCAGAAATTTCGTCCCCAAACGCCTCTTTTACCAAATCAATTATTTTCTCTTTATTGTTAATGGCTTTGAGAGCGCAATACATTCCTATTTTCTTATATGCCGGTGCTGCCGGTTCGTTAGAATTTATTGACCATTCATTAGGAAAGATTTGTCTGTATTGAGAATT
Source organism: Paludibacteraceae bacterium (assembly GCA_045113275.1). Classification (GTDB taxonomy): domain Bacteria; phylum Bacteroidota; class Bacteroidia; order Bacteroidales; family Paludibacteraceae; genus UBA1181. The sequence goes on along the minus strand of JBGUIU010000193.1, from coordinate 1,763 downwards.
AGGAAACATCATGTTTGGGGAATCAGGGCATACGTAACCAATGATCGTTCTTCTGTTTTCCACGATCTTTTTTCTTTTATTATAGATTTGTTCAAGCACATATTCGACGGGGCAGTTGTGTGTATGCCTAACGGTAACATGTTCCTTCGGGATAGGTACCCTAACATTGTGAAAGACAGTCATGGCAGTTATTTAATTTCAAGTTATTTAATAAGATTTGTGTGTTCGCCTATGTGTAGTTTACACATAGGCATATTGTAGCAATTTTATTAAATAATGTAAATAATTATCTCGAAAAATCACCCGGGTGATGACCGTTTTATCCATGACATACCTTATGGAAACAAAGTGCCAGCGTTATACCCGCAACAGATACGACAACGCTTGGTATAACGCACGGGGGAGAAAACAAGAAAGGTGAGACGGTGGTTATGGGAATGTTACCCATAACGTCATTATGCAGGGTTATGGAAGAAATTGCTGGGAGGAGTTAGTGTAGTTCTTTTGGAATTTTATGTCTATAGCATTGGTAGTATAGATGAGTTTTCTGATTGCAGAAGGATAATTGAACAGCTGCAGTACAGCTTCCAGATTTCGTTCCCAGCACTTTACAGCACCAGGGTATTTCTTCCCCCACAGTTCTTTAAATTTTTGAAAATTCTGTATGGCTGTTTCCCTGTCAACTGCACTGTATACGGCCTTAATTGAGTCGCAGAAAGCCTTATATGCCTTGGTTGGAATAAATTCCAGAGAATTTCTCATAAGATGCACAATACAACGCTGAACCACAGTGTTCGGGAAGATGGTTTTAACACCCTCCTCTAAGCCGGACACACCGTCCATGCACATGAAGAAAATGTCTTCAACTCCACGTTCTTTAAGGCTGTCCAGTATATTAAGCCACTTAGATTTTGACTCCGTGGAATCTATCCAAAGGCCCAGTATATCCTTCTTGCCTTCCATTGTAATCCCCATAATCACATACACCGCATGTTTCGATGCAGGCTGGGATGTTTCCTGACTGGTCATGCTGACATAAATGCAGTCAACATACACAACAGCATACACTGATTCAAGTCTGCGGGTTCTCCATTCCTGGACTACTGGTGTAAGCCTTGCAATAATACATGACACCATGGCCTGACTGATATCACAGTTATAGATTTCTGAAATAGTTTTGGCAATGTCGGCCTGACTCATGCCCATTCCGTATAGGGAATAGATTTTATTATCAATACCGCATAAATCGGTCTTATAAGTCCCGAGAAGCTTAGGCTCAAAAGAACCGTCACGATCTCTTGGCACATCAATGACTGTTTCTCCAAGATTAGTCTTAATTGTCTTGCAGCTGTATCCGTTACGACGGTCCGCGGTCTGCTTCTCTCCCTGGGATGATTTGCTGTATCCCAGGTGGGCATCCAGCTCTCCCTTAAGCATTTGTTCAACTGCCATACCCAATACTTCACGCATGGTTGCCTGAACATCAGTTATAGAGCCATTGGCACAACCATTGGCAATAGCTTGAAAAACTTCTTGTGCTACTTGACTATGTTTTTGTCTAGCCATTTATTATTTCCTATATTTAATGTGAATAACGCACCATGACATAACTGGGCCCATAGATTATGCCATAGTATTTTGGCGTTTACACAACAATTTTATTACTCTCTATGCATTCTTTTAGCTACTTTAATTTTATTGTTCATACCCTCTAATTTTCCGGTGCTGACAGGATGAGTAGCGTGAGCTACCAATCCTCTCAG
>JBGUIU010000192.1:0-32261 GCA_045113275.1 Paludibacteraceae bacterium | reverse complement strand
AGAATATGACAAAGATATGAAATGTTTTGCATACTTTACAAAAACATTAACGATGAATGTCCATTTTTATTATCTCTTCGCAAATAGACAGAAAAAGTTTTGAAAGATAATAATTGGATATACCTTTGGAAGAAATTTACGAGAGATATGAATCCTACTCATTTTATAAAACAAATGTTCATTTGGGCTTCGTTCCTGTTGCCGTTCTCTTTTGTTTGTGCTCAGGAGAATGTGAATCTCTTTGAGACCTACGAAGATTCCTTGATGGATGAAACCTTGTTGCCACAGATTATCGTGACCGATAGCGTGAAATCTGCTAAAATGATCATAATGAAGGTGATTGAAAACAGTAAAAAAAATATCGGTAGAATAAAGAGTTATCAGGCGTCAGAGGTTCGTCGCTATAGTCAAAACATCAATGAAGTACCCAAAAAGTGGAAACGAATTGCCAAAATAGCTTTGTTGTTTTCACGATATCGAAAGTTGGTGAACCTTTTCTTCGACCATCCAACACTTTCAGCTCAAGTGTCGCAAGATCTAACCTATGATGGAAAGAAGGAAAAAGGATTGAACGCTAAACTGGATAGCTGTAATGTGGCGTTGACACAGAAAGAAATAAAGATATTATTACCAGATGAAGAGGATACGAAAGTCCTCGAGCTATTTAATTTCGATAGTAAAAATGTTATCAAACAAGTAGAAGAAATGCAGTGGTCGTTGATTTCTACCCTTCATCAAGAGGATGTTTCTATCTATGTCTGTCGAGGAACGAAACAACAGAAAGGATACACCATGAAGATGGATGTATGGATAACAAGTGACAGTTGGTCGCTGATAAAAATAGATTCGAAAACGCTGAAAGTTGATTTTGAGAAAGTTGCAGACAAAATTTATTTGCCTAAGAAGATGTCATTTAAAGCAAGCACGTTAATGTTGCAGGAAGAGGTGAGAAAAACAGCCGAAACAATTGGCGATGAGGATTTGTTACGGAAGGTGGAAAACATGCCAGATATATGGATAAATATGGATGTGAAGTATGTATGGAAAAGTGTCATGCACAATTAGAATAAAAAAATAGTTTTAAGTTGCCTTATCTTAGGTTAATAATATGTTTTTTCGTACTTTTGCACCTTGGTTTATTTTGCATTATAAAAAGACGTCAATATATGTTAACAGTAGAAAAAATTGGAGGAACCTCCATGTCGCAGTTCAAGGATGTCTTGAACAATATTATTATCGGAAAGAGAAGTGGGGCAGAGATGTACAATCGTATATTCGTAGTGTCTGCCTATAATAATGTGACAAACTGGTTATTGGAACATAAAAAAACAGGTGCTCCTGGTATTTATGTGAAGTTTTTGAATGATGATAATTACGAAGCTGCTCTGGATGAGTTGTGTCAGAAACTGATTGCTCTCAACCGTGATTATGAAGAGATCAAGTTGGATCAGAAGGTGGCTGATGAGTTTATCATCAACCGTATAGAAAAGGCAAAGAGCTTCTTGCGTTCTATGCATAATGTGTTGGCTTCTGGCTATGTTGATCGTAAAGATCTCTATCTGGCAGCTCGTGAGATTTTGTCTTCTATCGGTGAGGCTCACTCTGCATTCAACTCTGTGAATATTATTAAGAATAATGGTATCAATGCTAAGTTCATCGACCTTTGCGGTTTTGATGATTCAGAGGCGTTGACAATAGACCAACGTATCCATAAAGCATTTGAAGGAATAGATTTCTCTAAGACACTTTGCGTGGCAACAGGTTACACAAAGGGTACGGAAGGTATCATGCGTGCTTTCGACCGTGGTTATTCTGAGGTGACGTTCTCAAAGATCGCTGTTGAGGTGAAAGCGAATGAGGCTGTGATTCATAAAGAGTTCCATTTGTCTTCTGCTGACCCTAAGTTAGTGGGTAAGGAGAACTCCATCATCGTAGGAAATACTAACTTCATGGTGGCTGATCAGTTGGCTGATGTCGGAATGGAGGCAATCCACCCTAAGGCATCTAAACCATTGGAGTTGGCAGGAATCAATATCCGTATCAAAAATACTTTTGAACCAGAGCATCCTGGTACATTGATTTCTAAAAATTATGTAGCGGAGAAATCTCGTATTGAGATCGTGTCTGGTACCGACAAGGTATTGGCAGTTGAGGTTCACGACCCTATGATGGTAGGTGAAGTTGGTTTCGATCTTCGTATTATGCAAGTATTTGAAAAACATAATGTTAGCTATATATTGAAATCCACCAATGCAAATAGTATCACAATGGTGATTTGGGACAAACCAAAATCAAAAGGTTTGATTGAGGAGTTGTCTGAGAAGTTCTATCAGGTGACAGTCAAGGATGTAGCTATCGTATGTTGTATGGGTACGAACATTGCACATCCAGGCTTCTTGTATAAGGCAGCTAAGGCGTTGTGTGACAATAATATCAACATTGAATGTTTCGCACAATCATTGCGTCAGGTGAATATGCAGTTCGTAATCGACAGAAAAGATTATTCTGCTGCTATTGTTGCGTTGAACAATGCTCTTTGTGTAACAAAATAAACCGAGTGGCGTATGATTGACTATGCACAAGTGCCCGCACCCGCTTATGTGGTGGATGAGGTTCGCCTTAGACGTAATCTTTCCCTGATTAAATCGGTGAAGGAGAGGGCAGGAGTGGAGATAATCCTTGCCTTCAAGGCATTTGCCTTGTGGAAGGTTTTCCCCATTGTCCGTGAGTATATCCCTTATTCAACGGCAAGTTCCCTTTCGGAGGCTTGTCTGGCAGTTGAGGAGATGGGTAACTTGGCGCATACCTATTCGCCAGCCTATACCGAGGAGGAGTTTCCTAAGATAGCAGAGTGCAGTAGTCATATCACCTTTAATTCATTGACACAGTTTTCACGTTTCTACCAGGAGACCAAGAAGGTGTCGCATCCCATTTCATGCGGATTGCGTGTTAATCCAGAGTTTTCGGATGTGGAGACGGATTTATATAATCCCTGTGCACCCGGTTCGCGCTTGGGTGTTGTGGCTGATCTGTTGGGCGAAAAGTTGCCAGAAGGCATTGAAGGACTTCATTTCCACACGTTATGTGAATCGACATCGTATGATTTAGAGCGTACGTTGGCGGTGGTGGAGGAGAAGTTCTCTAAATATTTCAAACAGATCAAATGGATCAATTTTGGCGGTGGCCATTTGATGACGCGGGCAGACTATGATGTAGAGCATTTGATAAAGGTGTTGACGGCTTTCCGTTCGCGTTATCCATGGTTGCAGGTGATCTTGGAGCCGGGAAGTGCCTTTGCATGGCAGACGGGAGAGTTGGTTTCCAAGGTGGTTGATATCGTAGAAAATCATGGAATAAAGACAGCCATTTTGAATGTCTCGTTTGCGTGTCACATGCCAGACTGTTTGGAGATGCCGTATCAGCCAGCCATCTTATCGGCAGTGGAGGGTGGTGCATACACTTACAGAATGGGTGGCAATAGTTGTCTGTCGGGCGATTTCTATGGAGATTGGAGTTTCGATCATGAGTTGCAGATAGGCGAAAAGATTGTGTTGATGGATATGATTCATTATACAACGGTGAAAACGACAATGTTTAATGGTATCTCGCATCCAGCTTTGTATTTGTGGACGAAGGAGGATAAGTTAGTTAAATTGAGAGAATTCGGTTATGAGGATTATAAAAGTCGAATGTCTTAATATGTAGTTTTTTTTATTATAGAAAAGACTTACAACCGTAGATGAACAGCGATTGTAAGTCTTTGTTTTCTTCAGGATTTTTGCTTTAGCGAATCTTGAGTCGTTTTTATTAGAAGAGAATGTTTTAATGATAGATTGAATTATAGGAAATGATAAAAAAGTTGTTGTTGTTCCTTATGTTGCAGAGTGCTGTCGGAATGGTTTTGTCGGCTGATTATCTGACTTTTACGGCAGAAAAAGAAAACTCTTTGTTTTGTGTACTTTATCATGGAAATGAATGTGACATACGGTGTTCTTTGGATAATGGTGTGACATGGGTCCCGTTGAAAGATCGGGAAGTGATTTCATTGAAGCAGGTAGGAGATAAAGCATTGCTGAAGGGATATAATCCGAAAGGTCTTTCCAATCCTTCTATATTTTCAAATCATGTGCAGTTTTCCTTTCAAGGAGGTGCTATTGCAGCTAGTGGCAGTGTAATGAGTCTGATAGATGGAGTGGGAGAGACGAAAACAATTCCTAGTCCAAATTGTTTCTGTAAGTTGTTTTATAAGTGTGATAGACTGACACAAGCACCGAAATTACCAGCAACAACATTGACGGATGGATGTTACGATAGTATGTTTTTGTATTGTAGAGGACTTACACAAGCACCTGCCTTGCCAGCGAAAACTCTAGCTCCGGATTGCTATTGGTCTATGTTTAGAGGATGTGAACAATTAAGAACAGCACCTGCCTTGCCGGCGAAAACTCTGGCTCCGTATTGCTATTATTCCATGTTTAGTGAATGTAGCCAATTAACAACAGCGCCTGATTTGCCAGCCACTGTTTTGGCAGAGAGTTGTTATGCTAGGATGTTTTCTTCTTGTAAACGATTAAAACAAATGCCAAATTTGCCTGCCATGACTTTGACAATAAAGTGTTATAAAGGTATGTGTTCCTGTTGCGATAGCCTTGCTCAGACGTGTGTGTTGCCCGCTACTGTTCTTGCTGAAAGCTGTTATGAAGATATGTTCAAAAGCTGTACACAATTGACACAGTCGCCTGAGTTGCCGGCTACTGTTCTTGCGAAAGAATGTTATAAAAGTATGTTCGAAAAATGTACAAAATTGACCCAACCGCCAGTATTGCCGGCCATGAATCTTGCAGTAGAATGTTACCATAGTATGTTTAAGGAATGTACGAGTTTGACTCAGATGCCCAACCTGCCAGCTATGAATCTAGCTGCGCAGTGTTATCAATGCATGTTTCTAGGCTGTACAAGTTTGGCTCATGCCTCTTTGTTACCAGCCACCAATTTGTCTGACGAATGTTACTCAAGTATGTTTAAAAACTGTACTAACTTGGTGGATTGTGATGGATTGACAGCATCGCCAGGTCCTTTCCGCTGTTATTATGAGATGTTTAACGGTTGTTCGAATTTACAAAAGATAAAAGTCCATTTTACTACATGGGGGGACAAAGTAAAAATAAGAGAATATTATTATGAGGGAACAGAATATTGGATGAGTGGAGTCTCTTCGTCTGGTGTGTTTATTTGTCCGAGTGCATTGCCATGGGAAGTGGGAGAACATAGAATTCCAAGAGGTTGGAAGGTGCTACGGGAGTAAAAAAAATCCTTTTCAGTTGAAAAATGCTGAAAAAACTAAACAAAAGACAATAAAAAACTCAAATAGGATTTGGAAATAAGAAAATAAGTTGTAAATTTGCACTGCAATTGAGAAAAATACTTAGTGTAGTATTAGATGTGATTGCAATTAAATATGCGAAAATAGCTCAGTTGGTAGAGCACAACCTTGCCGCAATAAATAAAAAAGGTTTTCCAACCTTGGCAAGGAAGTGAGTGATACTGGTGAGAAATGGAGCATTTGAAAAATATGCGAAAATAGCTCAGTTGGTAGAGCACAACCTTGCCAAGGTTGGGGTCGCGGGTTCGAGTCCCGTTTTTCGCTCTTCCCTTTAAATTGACAGTTGATCCTGTCAATTTTTTTTGCCCAGGTGGTGGAATTGGTAGACACGCTACTTTGAGGGGGTAGTGCCGGTTTCGGCGTGTGAGTTCGAATCTCATCTTGGGCACGAGTGATATGATTTTTATGATTTTATTAATTAATAGGGAAAAAAATGAAAAGACTTTATTTATTATTGGGGGTTTCTATTTTATTATCCATTTTTTATTCATGTAAAAAAGATGATGACGGGACGACATATGATGTCAGACCAGAAGATATCGTGGACGAAAACCATGTTAAGGTAAATGATGTGTATGGAATTACCGTTGTGTGTCCAAAGGGAGAGTGGACGAATAATTATCAAGATACGCTTAAGACAGCGGCGCGATATGCAGAGTTCGTTCATTCCAATATTGCATTGTCTTTAATACAAGACACAGCGAGAATCAATCAAGAGTTAGCTTACCCTACTTTTGTCAATTTGATGCATTTCTATTACCGTCCAATCTCTAATGATGATGCGGTTGACTTTATGAATAGATATCGTACAACAGCGTATGAAGATTTGTTGACTGCTGATTTTAGTGATGTGTCTGCGTTGCGTGATACTACAATTAATGGCTATGCAGGAAAATATTTTAATGCTACCATCGGTGGTTCTCGTTCTAACTACACAGGAACTAGAGAGGTGTATCTGTTCTATTACAATGGTACAGCTTACGGTGTTGTTGTGAATGTGTTGGATGAGTTTGCATCAGAGCAAAGTTATGCTAAATGTAGCGAGATTGTAAGTACATTGAGTCTTAAGTAATCATACGATAAAAAGTAAAAAAAAGCGGGCAATGATTGCTCGCTTTTTTTTTGTTATACGATGACAGATTAGAAAGACTATCGTTTGTATATGTGTAGGGGCGGATAAATGAGTATCCGCCCCTATAAATTTGTATTTCAGACAATCGCTTGTCGGTTATTTCACTAATTTGTTGGTTGCTGTATCTGGGAATACGACAGAAGGCTTGAAACCTTTAGCCTCTTCATAATCCATTATAGCAAAGGCCATGATGATGATGACATCACCAGGAGACGCTTTTCTGGCAGCTGCGCCATTCAGACAAATGATACCCGAGCCTCTTTCACCTTTGATGGCGTAAGTTTCCAATCGTTCGCCATTGTTATTATTGACGATGAAAACCTTTTCGTATTGTACAATATTAGCTGCCTCCATCAACTCTTCGTCGATGGTGATGCTACCGATATAATTCAAGTCCGCTTGAGTTACGGTGACTCGGTGGATTTTAGATTTTAGGATCTGTATCTGCATGGTTTATTTTTTGTATTGAATATTGTCTATTAATCTAACTTCTCCGCAATATACTGTGATGCAGCCAGTGACGTGAGCTGAGTCGGACCAGTTTTTAATGCTTTGAAGCGTAAAAGAATCAACAATTTCATAATACTCAACGTTCAGGATAGGGTCTTCGTTGATCTTTTTTACGACCCAGTTTTTCACTTCCTCTACGCTTTTTGTTTTCATGAGATCCAAGCTTTCGAATAGCGCTTTGGATATTTTCACAGCCGTCTTTTTCTCCTGAGCAGAGAGTCTGGCGTTTCGGCTACTAAGAGCCAATCCGCTCTCTTCGCGAACGATAGGGCATCCAACGATCTGAATAGGAAGGTTGAGTTGTTTCACCATTTCGCGGATGATGGCTAATTGTTGGAAATCCTTTTCTCCGAAATATGCCTTCTGTGGTTTTACGATGTCGAAGAATCGGCTGACCACTTGAGCAACACCGTTAAAATGTCCTGGACGAGAAGGTCCTTCCATGACCTGGTCGAGCGGTGCGAAGTTGAAAGTTCTTTTGTCAGGCTTCGGATACACTTGTTTAACAGATGGAGTGAACGCAATAGTGCAATTCGCACTACGGAGAAGTTTGATGTCCGCATCTATTGTACGAGGATATTTTTCCAGGTCTGTCAGATTATTGAACTGTGTAGGGTTAACGAAAACACTGACAACACAGATGTCATTTTCGGCTACACATTTTTTCACTAAAGAAAGGTGACCATTGTGTAAAGCGCCCATGGTAGGGACGAATCCGATGGTTTTGCCCTCTTTACGATACTTTTCCAAAGCATTGGAAAGACCTAAGACTGTTTTGTAAACCTTCATAACGTAATAAATGTATTTATCTTTAAATTTAGTTCGTAGTAAAATATTCTGCAAAGGAAACAATTATATTTGATAGTCAAAAGCAGAAAAAAGAAAAAAAATGAAAATTTGGCATTTTGCTTCAATTTTATTAATTTTGTAAAGTAAATTTGAATTAGATGAATTGAATGGATACAGTTAAAATTTTATACATTTCACAAGAAATAACACCTTATTTGCCTGAGAGCGAAGTGGCAAATATGAGTAGGTATATGCCACAAGCAATACAGGAAAGGGGACGGGAGATACGCACATTCATGCCACGTTTTGGATGTGTCAACGAGCGCAGAAATCAGTTGCACGAAGTGATTAGATTGTCGGGGATGAATCTGATCATTGATGATACCGACCATCCGTTGATTATTAAGGTTGCATCCATTCCTTCTGCAAGAATGCAGGTTTATTTTATTGATAATGATGATTTGTTCCATCGTAAGTTTACGGTGGCAGATGAGAACGGAGTTGAGTTTGACGACAATGAAGACCGTACAATATTTTTTGTTCGGGGCGTGTTGGAGACAGTGAAAAAACTACGTTGGTCTCCTGATATTATTCATTGCCATGGCTGGATGACAGCCCTTACACCGCTTTATATTAAAAAAGCATTCAATACTGATCCATTCTTCAAAAAATCAAAAGTTGTTTATTCTGTTTATGGTGATGATTTCAATACTCCGTTTAGTAGCTCCTTTTCAAAGAAGTTGAAGCTGGAGGGCATCACTGACGATGATTTGAGTTTAATTCAAGATAAAGAAGTATCATTCGAGGATTTGACAAAATTTGCGTTGCAATATTCCGATGGCGCAATCATCGCTTCGGATAAGGTTAAGCCTAGTTTGAAGGATTACATAATGAATGGCAAGGGATTGTATATGCCAACACCTGATCCGGAGAATTATGTGGATGCCTATAATGAGTTTTATGACAAAATATTAGGAATCTAATATATTGAAACGTCTTCATTTTTTTTATTTTCTAAAATATGATAAGAATCATAAAGTATTTTTTTGTTTTGGTTGCACTTTCTGCAATTGGAAGTTGTAAGGACGATGATGAGAGTGTTGGATTGTTGGTTCAGCCTGCTGAGGATGTACTGCAAACCTATTCGAATATGGTTGATGTGTCATCGGCATCTATTCTTTCTGATTCGGTTTTAAGTAGATATGATTATTTCTTGTTGGGAAGATATCGGGATGCGAAGTTCGGTGAAACAACTGCTGAGTATGTTTCTCAACTGGATGGCCGTATAGGTGGAATCACCATCCCAGATGTTAAGGTGGTTGAATCAAACTCGGCAATGACCGGTATCCTTAACACATTGCTGACTGATATTGATCCGCTCTATGGCAATATCTTGGCTATCACAGAGCCTAAAGATGTAGTGGTGGATTCTACTGTGTTCTATATCTCTTATTCAGATTATTTCTTTGGCGATTCGTTGGCACTTCAAGCTTTGTCTGTTTATGAGTTGACGGATGATTTAAAAGATCAGAAGTATTTGACGAATGCACAATTGTCTGATTTCTGTGATAAGAGTAAGAAATTGGGACAAGCAACATATCAGATTCAGAATAAAAGAAAAATCATTGTTCCATTGGATAATGAGGTGGGAGAGCGACTTGTCAAAGCTTATCAAGAAGGCATATCTTCGCAGGAGGAGTTTAATAAGATCTTTAAAGGCGTCTATGTGAGTCATTCGTTTAATCAAGGAACGGTTATGATGGTGACAGTCTCAGGCGTTCAGGTCTATTACCATTACGATGCAAAGATCGCAACGACATATAATGGAAGAGATACTATTGTGATGGGGTCTAAGGTGAAGACCAGCGATGGAACATTGGTCAATCCATTGGTGAGCAGTTTCTTCTTGTCAACGAATAAGTCAGTTAAGCGTGTTAACCTGATTCGTCAGGATAACTTGGAAGGTATGTTGCCATCCCTCAATTCAAGTGATTATTCGTATGCCTATACTCCGGCTGGCTTTTATACCTCAGTTTCCATTCCTTTTGCTACAGTAGTGGATTCGGTAAGAAATTATGCACTAGATACAACAAAGGTGATGTTCAATTCGGCTAAACTGATTTTCCATCGTCGTGAATTGGATTGGAAGAGCAACCTTAAAACAAATGCTTATTTGATGTTGATTGAAAGAGACAAGGTGATAGACTTCTTTTATAAGAATGAGCAGCCGGACGGTTTTTCATCGTTTGTTGCAAAGATTGATACAATTCATAACACCTATACATTCAATATCACAGCACCGCTTCAGAATAAGTTGAAGGGTAATTCCAGAACCTTTGGTGATGATTTGGTGTTGGTGCCTGTAGCCCTTACGGTTGAGAATGGCGTTTACTTCTATCGCCAACAGTTATGGTTGACGGCTACGCAGTTGTATAGCTCAGCCGCCAAAGTAGATTCGCTACGTCCTCGTTTGGATCTTGTTTATACGGTTCGTCATTAATGAATCATATAGGATAAAAAGATAGCAGCCATCGTCGCTCACGCGGGGATGGCTGCTTTTTTGAATTAATCACATAAAACGAATTGAAATTTAATTATTTTGTCTTTTTTTGTAAAGTCTTATTTGATTTTAGAGCCTTTGGTTTGTTTGTAATATTTTCTCTCTTCTTTTTATATGTATAGTACAATATTCGTGCCAAACTTTGTTAAAATTGACAATTGGACTAAATATAATCATCCAAATATTGAATTAAATGATTCTAAAAAATAATAAATTTATTGTAAAAGACTGATATTTTTATACTTAATAAAAGCGGCAGATAGATAAAAATTTTTGAATTTTTTTTGTGAGGGCATAAAAAAAGCCTCAATTGATTCGGGAGAATTTATTGAGGCTAGAGTCGGATTTTAAAAAATCGTCGTCGTTGTGAAATTCTGTTCATTTTGTTGCGTAATTAAGAGGTTTTTCACTTCATGGAAATCACTTCCATGTACACTTTTGCTGCAAAAGAAACAGCGATAACTGAAGCTATTAATACTACTATCATAATGTTCATTATTTAAACGTTAAACACCAGGATAACTATTTTTATTCATTGACAATTACTTGCTCATTCCGTTTACTACCATTAAAACTTTAGCTGCGAATGAAATTGCAATTACTGAAGAAAATAATGTTACTATCATAAGCCTATCATTTAATTGGTTAGTACTCTGTTTTGTGAAATCGTTTATCAATTAATCACAATGCAAATATATACATAAAATTTATAATGACAAATAAATATACGCTTTATTTGGTTAAATTTTGTTAAATATTCATCAATATGCATTATTTGTGTATAAAAAGTGCATAAATATATGTATAATTATGTACGTAAATATACATCTGCAGGTTGTATTCTTGTATATTTTTATTATATATTTGTCATCATGTAAAATTAACTATCAAATTAAAGGAGGGATTTGTTATGGGAAAATTTTTTAAAGGTGCCTTGTTCGGCGCTGCTGCAGCATTGTTAGGTAATTATTTTCTAAATACAAAAGAGGGAAAAGAAAAGTGTCAGAAGCTGAAAGATGAAGTGGAGAGGATGAAAAATGATTTGAAGGAGAAATTCAATGGAAGCAACGGATGTGCAGAATCGGAGGAAAACAAAGAGGCTGATTGTTGCACGGATGTATGTGAAAACAGATCAGAATCAGACACGGAGATGAAATCAACTGATGAGGAATCGAAAGAGGAGTTGATATGATACAGCATTTGAAAAATAGTGTGGTGGAAGGGAAGGAGGATGTCTCTGAACTTTTATCGTTGGAACTATACAAAGCAAAGCTAAAGACGGCAGAGGGCTTCTCTGAAGTCTCTGTAAAAGCATTGGTTCTGTTTATCAAGTTCCTCTTGATCGGTTTTATCCTCTTTTTCTTTGGTATGGGGCTTGCCTTCTTATTGAATGAACTAATAGATTTTCCAGGCATTGGTTTTCTGTTAATAGGGATGCTCTTTGTCATTGCCTTGTTCCTTTTTATGCTATTTAAAAAGAAATGGGTGGAGAGACCTATTATAAAGATGTATATGAAATTATTATTCCCCCAAAAAGAAAAGGAGTGATTTATGAAACGAGAGATAAATGAGTTGGAGGATTTCAAGATCGCCCTTCAGGAGGTGGATTCAAGAATTGAATTATCCAAAAAAAAGATTCGGTTTGATGTGAACGCTGTGAAAATGCAGATGTCAACAGCCAATTTGATTAGTTCCTTTTGTGAAAGAGTCGGTGATAAAGTTACTCTTTCCTTACTTGATATAATAGGACGTTTGCTGGATTTTAATCTGAAGCGCAAGTGACCTATTATCTATTTAATCCAGAGAATGACATGGCTCTTGCGTTGGGCAAGAAACATTATAATCCTCCGAAGAACATTGTTCGTTTTTCGGAGGATCTATCATTGCTGCCTTTGTGGTATGCCGAGGCGGGTGATTGTGTGTTGATCAGGCAGGAAGTGCCTGGTGATTGGTTACAAGCGGAACGTGAACAATTGCGTCTGGGGGTCTCTTGGCTTCCGTTGGAGCAATATTGGCGTAGATCAGCTGCTACAGATCTTCTGTTCCCTTGGGGGTGGAGTTACTCAATATATAATGAATGGAGAAAGAAAGGGAAGTCGAAACAATCGATAGATTGTGAGATGATCCGAAATCTTTCCGGACGTAACTGGGTATGTGAAGTGTTGTCGATACCTTATATAAAGGAGACGGTTCTGCCTGCTGGTTTTGTGTGTCCGCAAATCTTAAAAAGTTATGAGGCGGTCAGTTCGTTTGTGCAGCAGCAGCAAAATGCGGTACTGAAAGCTCCATGGTCGAGTAGTGGCAAGGGATTGTATTGGACCGATGGCACGCTCACTCCATCGTTGAAACACTGGGTGATGAATGTATTGGAACAACAAGGTTTTGTGATGGGGGAGATGAAATGTGATAAAGTAGTGGACTTTGCCATGGAATTTACGTGTGAGAAACATACCTGTTCGTTTCTTGGATACTCCTTTTTTATCACGGAGAATGGTAAGTACAAGGGAAATTGGTTGGAGTCGGATGATACAATGGAACGATATTTGGAAACGTATGTTGATCGTCATCAGTTGGTTGAGGTGCAGTTTTTGTTACAACAGTTTTTTACGCAACATGTAGTTGAGTATTATCAAGGCTGTCTTGGGGTGGATATGATGATCATTCAGCAGGACGGAGCCTATTATCTTCATCCATGCGTAGAGATTAATCTGAGAATGAACATGGGGATTGTCTCACATTCAATCTATGAAAAATACATTTGTAAAAAAAGTCATGGAAAGTTTTATGTGACATCGTATGCCACACACGATGAATTAGTGGCGTTTCATAGGCAAATGAAAGAGGCGAATCCGCTTCTTTTTGAAGACGGAACGGTGAAAAGTGGCTATATGAATTTAACATATATCGGAGAGCAAACGATGACGATGGCATACATCATAGTAGAGAGTTGATTCTTAATAAGTTCATTTCTAAAACGTTAAAAAAATTGATTTTAATTTTGTTTTGTGAAAAAGTCCTTTTAAATTTGCCCGTGTTGAGATTGATAAGATTTATAATTAAATATAATACCATGTATTACACAAAACTACTAAAGGTATTATTGTGCTTTTGTTCTATGGTAGTGCCGTTTATGGGGAATGCGGCGAACTCTTTAGTCATAAAAGTCAATAATGCAGAAAAAAACGAGGTGGTCTTTGCCTTAAAAGAATTACCTCAGTATTGGGTTGAAGGGAATATGTTAAAGGTACAATCTTCAACCGCAAGTGCTGAATTTCCTTTATCATCGGTTGTAAAAGCGTATTTTGGTGATGCGTTGACAGAGGTGGTTGAGTCGTCTTCTGCTGAAGTGTATTGTTTCCCTAATCCGACGACTGAGGGGGTTTACATCTCTCATGTGACAGATGCTGAAATAATCTCATTGACAGATGCTAGTGGAAAAGTTTTGCCATTTCCAATGACGAATGTTAGTGATTATTATTATATAGACCTTTCTGCTCTGCCTACAGGAATTTACTTTTTGAATATTAACCGGCAAACATTTAAAATCCTAAAGAAATGAAACGATTCTTATTTTTATCATGCGTGTGTGTGATGGCTGTAAGTGTGGTTGCTCAAGGTTATGTTCAGATAAATTACACGGATGGCACATCACGTCAGTATCCATTAGATATAGTGGATTCTTTACAGGATGATCTTTCGTCAAATAAAATAAAAATGACACTTCCAGCTTCTGAAAAAATCACGCCGGAAAGTGTTATTCAGGAATCTTTGGTTCAATTGAGTAAAGCGGATGTGAAACAGAGCTTCAATCAACTGTTGAGTGTCTCCTTTTCTCAGGCGCAGAATAGCGGCAAGCTTCAGAGTGATATCTCGGTGAAGATGAACGGTCGTTCTTCTGTCTCATTGGTTATCCCTTATTTGACGGATTTCACGAAGTTGAAAGTCAATCTTGAAACGACAGGTTCGTACGTCTATCTGAATGGTACGAAATACGATGAAAACACATCGTATGATTTCTCAAATCCTGTTAAAGTTCAGGTGGTAGCTTTTAATGGAGATGTTTGTAGTTATCAACTTAAGGTGACAAATTCTTCTTTGCCAATTCTCTCTGTGGGGGATCTTTCCAAGATTACGAATAAGTGGACAGAAAAGAATATTACGATATCCTCTAGCAACGGGTCTGTTCTCTTTGCGAAAACAGTAGGAAAGGTGAAGGGAAAAGGTTCTCATTTCAAAAATGGATTGAAGAACTCGTATAATATAAAGTTTGAGGAAAAACAATCCATTATGGATTTCGCGAGTGCGAAACGTTGGGTGTTGCTCTCCTCTCAGTTTGATCCTTCTTTGTTACGTATTCCAGTCGGGTTTGATTTAGCTCGTCAGTTCTTCTCCTTTGATTGGGTTCCTTCTGTTGAACCTGTAGAGTTGATGGTTGATGGAGAGTATATGGGAACCTATTTCTTGATGGAGCAGGTTCGTGTCTGCAAGGGAAGAGTAGAAGATGGCTATATCATTTCGGCAGAGAGTGAAGTGAGTGATGATGACGATGCGTTTACCACTTCTTTGTCACAAACAAGATGGGTGGTGAAAGATCCTGAGTCAGGATTCGCAGGTACAGCCTTGATTCGTACCAAACAGAAATTAGACTTGTTAGAGTCCGGTTTGAAAAAGAATGAGACCATTTCAACAGACCTTGCAGATCTGAAAAGTTTTGCGGATTGGTTTGTGTTCCAGGAATGGTTGAAAAATAGTGATATGTTGAATTCGGATGATTACATGACTGTTCGTCCGAATGGAATCTTAGCAATGGGCCCCGTTGATGAACAAAGTAAATCCTTTGGCTCAGACGATGCGTTTGATGTGAGTGGATGGGTGTCTAAGGACTATGTTTTTGTTTCATGGTTGTTGAATAATAAGACTTTCCGTCAGTATGTGTCGGATAGATTGGATTATTTGATTAATCATCAGGAAGATATTCTTTCAATTGTAGAAAAAAGATATGCCGCTATCATTGATGGTGCCGCTGGAAATGAAGTGACATGGCATTCGTTAAATGCAGAACAAGTGGATGTAGAGACGGTTACACCTGTGTTGGAGAAGAGAAAACTTCAAATGGTGGATTGGTTGGTGAATCGTTTACAGTGGATGAAACAAAATTTTTAATCATTAGAACGTAGAAATCATGAAAAGAACAAATATTAATAAATTATTGTTGTGTGTGGCTTCTCTGTTCTTTGCGAATATAGCCATTTCACAGAATCAGGTTACGTTGCCTCAGACATATGGGGGAGCGACGTTGAACATAAATCAAATCGATACTGTCAAGGTAGGTACAGAGATTAACAAGGTCGTTATCTCTGATAAGATTGAATCGATACAAGAGATTCTTTTCCTTCAAGATGCTGTTGATTTGTCGAAAGCGGATGCGGCAACCACAGGGAATCAGTTGACGAAAGTGTGGCTTTCTCCTGAATCCAATCCTAATATTGTTTATTCTATGGTCGAGGGAACGAAAACAGGTAATGAGTTTTCAATCTTTGTTCCTTATCTTGTTTTTTTCTCTCAATTGAAATTATCGTTTGAGGCTACCGGACGTGTTTATTGCAACGGTGTACAACAGAGAAGCGGATCGACACGTGTTGATTTTTCTTCTCCACAAGAGTATAAGGTGGTGGATGCACAGGGGAATGTCGCAACCTATTCTGTTCGTGTTTATAACTCTGGCTTGCCTGTCCTCTTTATTAAATCAGAGGAACCTCTTTCTACTAATTGGGTAGCTAACAATACATTGGATATATATTATTCAGATGATGCTGTTAACTATTTAGGTAATGGGGTTGATTTGAAATATAAAGGTAGTAAATACTCTCTTTCTTCGAAACGTTCCTATAGTGTGAAACTGGATAAAAAGGAATCATTGCTGGGTATGTCAACAGGAAAAAGATGGTCTGCCTATTCTAATGCAGATGATGCTTCTTTAATCCGTACAGCGTATGCCTATGCAATCGCTAAAGCCTTTGTGGAGAATGCTTGGGTTCCGAAGTCACAGCCAGTTGAGGTGGTCGAAAACAATCAACACAAGGGATCGTATTTGTTGACTGAAGATGCACGTTTGTCAACAGAACGTGTGAATGCAAAAGCTTTGTTGGAATGGACTGATAGTTATGAGGAAGATGATGATTATTTTAAATCATCTAAGTATGGAGTGATCTTCAAATTGGAAGATAGTGATGGAATGACTATCGAAGAGGCAAAGAACTATATTAATGATTTTGAGAGTGCATTAGCGCAAGGAAATGCAACGAAGAAGATTGATGTGAATAGTTTTGTTGAATGGTTCCTGTTACATGAGTTGTTTAAAGATAACGATGCGAAGAATTCAGCAATGGTGTCTATCGCTTCTGATGGAACAATCAGTATGGTGTTCTTGAACTCTCAGGAGGATGCTATAGGAAATGAAGGTGAATCACCTGAAGGATGGGCGATCCGAAACAGCCATCCATGGTTTGAGAAACTATTCGAGGATCCAACTTTTGTTTCGGCAGTCAACTCTCATTTCTTTGAGTTGGATCGTAGCGCAAGAACAGGAGCAATACTCTCTTCTATAAAACAACAGATTGCTCTTTCTTTCATAGGCAATGAACAGTTGTATGGATTGAATACGGTCTTAGATGATGAAGTATCGGCTATCTCTCAATGGGTGGAGAAGCGACTTAGCTGGCTTTCTGATAAGATTTCATTAGAGTATGAGCTATCTAAAGTGGGTCAGAACGATCAGAATAAAATTAATTCTTTCGAGATTAAGAAAAATGCTAATTCAGAAGCATTGTTAAAAGATTATAAGGCGACGATTGTAGGGGATAGCATTAAGATCTTTGTCCCTTATTTGGCTCATTTCGATTTGAAACCTGAGTTCTCTGTGTCTTCAGGAGCAAAAGTATATGTGAATGATGAACTTCAGACCAGCGGTTCATCTGTAGTGAATTTTGTGAAACCAGTTAAATATAAGGTTCTGTCATCGAATGGAACGGCTCGTGTATATGTGGTTTCTATCTATAATTCAGGTATTAATGTTTTGTATATCAACACACCTGGTAATCGTTCTATTAACAGCAAGGATACATGGATTGATGGAACGAAGATGGTGGCTTATCGTTGTGATGGAACGGTTGACTTTGATTCATCGGACGATAATGTACAGGTGAAAGGTCGTGGTAACTCTACTTGGAGTGTGAATGGTAAAAAACCTTATGCTGTCAAGTTGAATAAGAAGAGTCGCGTATATGGTATGGCAGAACATAAACGTTGGGTTTTGTTGGCTAACTATTATGATGTGACATTCTTTAGAAATGAGTTCTCAAATTATATGTCTAAGAGCTTTACGGAATCTGATTGGTCTCCAAGTGGTGTGTTCGTTGAATTGGTACTGAATGGTAGTCATTGCGGAAACTACTACTTCTGTGAACAGGTGAAAATTCATGAGAATAGAATCCCTGGAGATTACTTAGTAGAGGCTGATTTGAAAGATGGTAAAGGTCAGTTCCAAGGCGAAAAGAGTGGAAACTATTTCAATATCAAGGATTCGGATGTGGAGTTGGATGATAATTCTCAGCTTGAATATGTGAAAGGAAAGATAAATGATTTTGAAAAAGTGTTGTATGATACCACATACAATGGTACGGTGAATAATTGGGATAAGCTTAAACAGATGATTGATTTGCAGAGTTTCGTTGATTGGTATATCATCAAGGAGTTGAGTAAAGATTATGATGGTAATATGTACACTAGTTGTTACTGTCATATCATGAAGGATGGTTTGATTAAGATGGGTCCAATTTGGGACTTCGACTTGGCTTGGGGTGGTAATCCATTCGAGACGATGATGGGATTCGGTGGTAATGATTATGCTTGGTATAATGAACCAGAAGGTTATTATATCGGTGCAAGACAGCAAAGCGCCGGTATGGGCGGTGGCTGGAGCTGGAACTGGAATGGACAGCAGCAACAAGGAAACGGTGGTAAAGGTCCGACAAACTGGTTCATGATTTTCTTTAAACAAAAAGAGTTTAGAGATTTAGTCGCTATCCGTGTTAATACCATGATTGCTCATTTGGATGAGATAAAGGCCTATATCGATCAATATACGCGTTATTTGTCACTTTCGGCTGAGTCTAATATGGCATGTACAACGTACTATTCAGATAATAAGAATATGACTTATGCGGAACGAATGAATATCATCAAGACATTTACGGAGAAACGATTGAAATGGATCTCTGATGATTTGAAAAGAAGATAAATCTTTGTTAGATAAAAATTCTTTTTAGATGGGTTCTATAGATTCGTTCGTGGGATTTTTGAATTTGGTTTGATTCCATTTGTAGAGACGATGTGCGCATCGTTTCTGCCGGAATCGATTGAATGACAGTAAGATACAGTAGGAAATCCCAACGCACCGAAAAGTTTATCAACCCACAATTTATACTAATTTGTTTTAAAACGCTGAATTTATAGCGTTACCTTTAATTAATTAAAAAGTATGAAACATTAAACATCAGAGTTGACTTTACTGCTTCTCTGGTGTTTTTTGTTCCTACATAAAGAAACCGATATAAACCATATTATGATTTTACATCATGAAACACTTATTTATTGGGCTTACTCTTTTTATGAGCACAAGTCTTGCTGCACAAAATTGGAATGGCAATCAAACGCAAAATTCCTTAAAGGATTATGTTTCCCAGAAGGATATCAATTATGTTGATGATGGGAAAGTTTATCATAAGTTGGATATTTATTATCCTAAGGAAGAAAAAGAGTCTTATCCTGTGATCATTCACATCTATGGAAGTGCATGGCTGTCGAATGATTATAAGGGTTCTGCCGATTTGGGTACGATGGGGGAGGCTTCCCTGAAAAATGGGTACATCTTTGTGACACCCAATCATCGTTCCTGTAGAGATTCAGTTTTCCCAGCTCAATTGAATGATATAAAGGCTGTGGTTCGCTATTTACGTGGTAATGCAGAAAAACTGAAGATTGATACCTCGTTTATTGGTATCTCTGGATTTTCTTCAGGCGGACATCTTGCATCGTTGATGGGTACAACCCGTAATGAGAAGGTAGGAACAAAAGGAAATGTCACCTTTAATTTGGAAGGAAATCTAGGTGATTATTTAGAGTATAGTAGTAGTGTTGATGCTGTTTGTAACTGGTCAGGCCCTATCTGTCTCTCCAAAGAGGGTGGTTGTGGCTTGATTATGAATTCGACGGGTTCATACGAAGCAAGTGAGATGGGGTGTGATTTGAAAGGAAATGAAGACAAATATGCTTTAGCTACTGCCATTACGTATATAGATCCTAGTGATCCTCCATTCTTGACGGTTCATGGATCTAATGATAATGTGGTTCCTCAATGTCAAGGCGAACGTTTTAACAAAGCGTTACAAGAAGGTGGCGTGGAGAGTGAGTTTGTCGGAACATCAACAGATCATAAAGTAGATCCCAATTCGATGGATAAGATGGTGAGTTTCTTTAATGCAGCACGGGAGAAAAAAGCGCTAAATAAAGATCTCACTCATGCGGAAGAGTTGAAGAGCAAGTCGTATGATATATATGAACAATCTGGTATCGTTTATCTTCATACAGAGGAGAGTATTTACTATCAGATACTGGATGTGTCTGGAAAAACGGTTCAGAAAGGGATTGCATCCGGTGGACAGATTGATGTTAAAAAACTTCGAAAAGGTCTTTACTACATTAGTTTCGTACAAGAGGGAGAAAAGATAATTAAGGAACTACTTTTGAAAAAAGAGAAATGATTAAGGATAGAATAATTTACGTATTGATGAGAAAAAAATGAAAACAAAATATAGTTAATAATTAGTTAGTTATAAGAACAATGGGGAAGTAGAGAGGGTGTATCGAAAGGTATATCCTCTTTTTATTACAGGACATAAAAAAAGGTGTGCTATTTCTAACACACCTTAAAATATGATCTTAAAAAAGATTATTTAGCGAATTCTACAATGTGAGAAATTTTGTCGCCATCCAACCAGTAACCAACGAATTTGTTGTTCAATGCTTTCTTAACTTCATCGTTCAAAGCAGAAGTAGCGATTGTACCATTCTCCAAAGTGATGATTTCAGCATTGTCAGCGATAGCAAGTTTCAACAAATCGCCAGCAGCTTCACCGTTAGCGTCCAAGTTCTTCAAGTTCAATTCCCAAACACCTTCTTCGTTTTGACGAAGACCGAATGATTTAGCTTGGATTTTGTTTTCCTCTAAGAAATTTGTAACAGCTTGTGCAACTTCAGTGGCAGTTTGAGCAGCATCTTCTACAGTAGTTTGAACTGTCTCGTTGTTTGATGGAGTTTCTTCTGCTTTTTTCTTGCCACAGCTAGCTAAGATAGCCAAGCAACCTAATAAAAGAATAATCTTTTTCATTTTGTTTTAGATTTAAATGATTTTATAATAAGTTAATTAGATTCTGATTAAATTACGAATACTGTATCAACAGCACCCTTAGCGATCTTTTGATTAGATACTAAAGAAGCTGAAACCAATTTTGTTGTTCCTGCTTTCAATGCGAACAATACTTTCTTAGGATCTTCTTCAGCAGCAGCCATCTTGATTTCCTTGTAGTTGTTGTCGATGTAAGAAGCAGCAGCATCGCCTAGTTCAATTACGTCGCCATCTACTTGGATAGTAGCAGCACCTGGTTTTACTTCCAATACGTTAACTTCTCCTGTCTTTCCAATGTGATTGAAACGAATCAAGTCAGAATCACTTAATTTAGCCAAGTCAAGTTCTTTTGAACCTTTTGCAAAAGAAGTTGCTAATGCACCTGATTTGATAGCTGCATTGGTAGATTCTGATGGAGCAATTAGGTTGGTTGATTTTGCAGCCAAAAGTAACAATACTTCAGCTGGTTTCTCTTCAGCTTTTGCTCTATTGATTGGTTCCAAATTAGTGTTCAAATAAGAACAACCTGCATCAGACAAATTGACTTGCTTACCGTCAATTTCAAATGTTACATTACCTGCTGCAATTTTACCCGCAACTGCCTTGATAGCTCCTGAATATACGTCATTGTTAATAGCAACAATGTCGTTAGCTCCTAAATTTGCTAAATTTATTGAATTTGCCATTTTAGTTAAAAGTTTTGTATTAAGTTAATAATTAATTTGCGCTACGAATGTATGATTTAATTTTGAAAAATCCTAATTTATTTGCGTCCTTTTTGTTTATATTTCTATTTTCAAATTTTATGTAATTATGTGTTATCTTTGTGATGCAATACAATTTTAAAGTGCTTTTTGTCAATGAAATGTTGTTGTATATTTTGGGACTTAAATCCTATTATTCATAAAAAAGAACTCAATGAAAAATTTTTTTGCAATATTATTTGTTCTTTTAATGGCTCTCAATTTTACTTCGTGCAGAGTAAAAGATGGTAAGGAATACGAATATGTCATGAATCTTGAAAATAGAGAGAAAGATGGCTGTTTGTATGATTTTAGATTTAACAAGAGAGATAAGACGGCAGCTGTTGTTGCATGTTTGGATAAAAAGGTACGGGAAATAATGATACCTTCAAAGGTAATATATGAGGGTGAAACGTATGTCGTTACGTCAATAGGAAGATTTGCATTTAAAGATTGTGATAAACTTACGTCTGTTAGTATTCCTGGAAGTGTGAAACGTATATTAGATTATGCTTTTAGCTCATGCAAAGGTATTGCGTCAATACACCTCTCTGATGGTGTCGAAGAGATAGGACTTAGAGCCTTCGGCGATGCAATAAATTTAAAATCAATCTATATTCCTAAAAGCGTTAAGTCTATTTCGTATTCTTTTCCTAACACTGACAAACTCAAAGCGTTTGTTGTGGCTGAAGAAAATGAATGGTATAGTTCTGAAGATGGTGTGTTATTCAATAAGTCTAAAACAGAACTTATAGATTACCCAAATGGAAAAACTGGTTTGTATATTATTCCGAAAAGTATTATAACCATAAGCGGAGAAGCTTTTGCGTATTGTCAAAAATTGGATTCTGTCTGCATGCCATTAGAACTTAAGAATATTGGACCTCTTGCGTTCCTTTCTTGTGGAAACTTGTCTTCTGTTACGATTCCTGAAGGCATTATTTCAATAGAACAAATGGCTTTCTGTGGCTGTGAAAAACTTACGTCTGTAAAATTACCCAATAGTCTTAAAAGCATAGGAGAAGAAGCGTTTGCCGATTGTACTAATCTTGAACGAATTTTTATTCCTATGAAAGTCAATGAAATAGAAGTAGATGCTTTTGCCAGATGTGCGAATTTTAAAGAGTATATTGTTTCTGATGACAATGAATCTTATAGTTCGATAGATGGTTTGCTTTTGAATAAGTCGGAGACTGTATTGTTGGATTGCCCATGGGGAAAGAAAGTCTGCAATGTTCCTTCTTCTGTTGAACAAATTACTTTTTTTTACGCTTGGTCTTATACTTTTGCAGCTCTTGATAGTTATAATGTATCAGACGAAAACAACTATTATACTTCTGTAGATGGTGTGCTGTTTGATAAATTAAAAACAAAAATAATTAACTATCCAGAAGGAAGAAAGGGAACGTACAACATTCCAGAATATGTGGATACAATAGCGGAGAATGCTTTTTATTGGTCTAGATTAAGTTCTGTTTCCATCCCATCGAGCGTGAAGACTATTGAAAAAAATGCTTTTTATCATTGTGAGGAACTGAGGACTATAACTGTCTCAGAAGATAATGAGTATTATTGTTCTGTTGATGGCGTGTTATATGACAAGGGGAAGAAAAAAATGCTTAAATGTCCTGAAAATAAGAAGGATAGACTTGAATTGCCAGAAAGCGAGGAATCAATAGATTTTACAAATGGAGAATTTTGTTTGGAACACATGGTTATTCCCCAAAATGTGCGAGAATTTGGAGATTTTTATTATCGTTGCGATTCGCTTAAAAGTGTAACCTTTAAAGCAACGCTAATGACAAAAGAGCTGGAGTCTGTTTTGAAGTGTTTAAACAAAAGGATAACCGTCTATGTTCCTCAAGGTAGTGTTGAACTATATAAGTCTGTTGCCCAAAAGATACGGGGTAAATCTGATTTAGTTATAAAACCCATAGAAGAGGATTGAAACGTATGCTAAAATCATAAGTTGACTTACCCTCAAACCATATTGTTTGGCAAGTTAGATAGATGGTAGGTGCCATTTGTTGGAAATGTATTATCTTTGTAAGGATAGTAATTTGATTGGTATGAAATTATGAGTAAACAAGACTATAAATTACAGAATGAGCAGTACTTTGAAAAACTTCGTTCGTCTGACGACGTCAAAGAATTGAGAGGTGGTGTATTGTATAAAGTTATTGAGGAAGGAACTGGCAAGGGTGAGGTGAATCCTCGTAGTGTGGTGACTTGTCATTACAAAGGTTCTTTGATCAATGGAAGAGTGTTTGATAATTCGTATGAACGTAAGTGTCCGGAAGCCTTTCGGGTGAATAGCTTGATCAGCGGTTTCCAAATTGCCTTGGTGAATATGCACATTGGGGATCATTGGTTGGTGTATATCCCTGCAGACAAGGGATATGGAGCTATGAAGGCGGGTGATATTCCAGCCTATTCCACGCTGATATTTGAGATTGAACTGATATCGGTCTGCTGATTCGTCTATTCACTTTTTTCGTTCGATTTTTCCTCGTTTTTATATGCATCCTTTTTTTATAATTTATAATCTTTCATATTATAAACTTTTTTCTATTTTTGTATCATAAATCATTATACGTATGAGACATAAGATACACTTCCTTTCTTTGATAGCAGTTCTCGTATTGGGAGCCTGTCAGTTTAATAAAAATACGAATCCTCAGCAACCAGATGCAGATACAATCGCTATTGTGGTAGATGATGAGCGAAATGCTGATTTGTGGGCTTATCTTTATACTCATGAGTTTGTGTCAGACTCATTGACCTTGAATTTTTCAGGGGATAAAGGGTATGTAAATGATGTTCGTATTGTCGATGCTTTGTCTGTCTCGGATAATGACGATCAAGCAGCAGCGTTGGTCGGCGTTAATCCACATGATGGTAAGGTAATGAAATTGGCCGTGATTAGAGATGGTATAAATAATGCGGTGGTGGATTTAACGGATCAAAACCATGTAGTCTTCTATCTTGAGAAGGAACAGGAATAAGTTTCGTCTTTTAGATTGTACTACGTTTATTATAGAGGATTGGTTATCAATCCTCTTTTTTTGTTGGTTGGGTGATCTTTGTGATTCCTATGCTGATTTCGTATAGCAGATAGATAGGGAGGGAGACGATGCTGAGTGTGAAGATATCGGAGGTAGGTGTGATGATTGCTGCGATAATCAGTATGGTTACAATAGCATGACGTCTGAATCGACAGAGAAACTCGCTGGTGATCAAGCCCAGTTTAGCCAACAACCATGCGATAATGGGTGTTTCAAATAGTATTCCCATCATTGTACATAACATGAAAAAAGTGTCTATGTAAGAGTCTAAATTGATGATATTGCGAATCTCCTCACTTACCTGATAGGTTCCTAAGAAACGAAACGTCAGCGGAAAGATAAGAAAATAGGATAATAATGCGCCGAGGAGGAAGAGTGTATAACCACTAACGACGACGATTCGGGTGTATTTCTTTTCGCTCTTATATAAGGCTGGTGATATAAACGCAAATAAAGTGTATAGAAGATAGGGGAGTGTAATGATGAAGCTAGCCACTATGGTGACTTTAACATGAAGCAGAAATTGGTTGGCTAATTGTGTGTTGATCAAATCAACTTGAAAATCTTCCGGAAGAGTGATACCGATACAGGAAGCAATCTGATTGAGTATGCGGTAGGTGATGAACGAACTCTCTTTTGGCGCTAATACGATTGAAAACAGTGCGTCTTTGAAAAAAAAGAGAATCATGGCTACGGCAATAATTGCCAGTACAATATGAATGAAGCATTTACGTAACTCATCCAAATGATTCCAAAAGGTGAGATCATTTTCTGCCATATTGGAGCTTGGTACTATTAGGCTTCTTTTTGTTCGTTGTTCTCTTTGTTTTCTTCCTTGCTATCAATGCTTTTATTGTTCATGCCGTCTTTGAAGCTTTTGATTCCTTTGCCAAGACCGTTCATGAGTTCAGGAATTTTTTTTCCTCCAAATAAAAGGAGAACAACCAAAGCGATGATTAAAATTTCGGAAAACCCAATGTTCCCAAAAAGTAGAATGGAATGAAGTGTATTCATGTTATTGTATTTAGGGAAAAAAGTAAAGAATGGAGGAATCCACTCTTTACTTTTTTATAGGTATTTATTTAAGTTTTAAATAGTCACACACCTCTGCGTAAACTGTCTCAGCATTGAATCCGAATTTCTCATCCAATACATTGTAAGGTGCAGAATAACCGAAGTGATCTAATCCATGAGTATAGCCATTGGCACCAACTAAATCTCTAACGGTTAAGCTTAGTCCTGCAGTCATTCCATAGATTGGGAGATGAGCAGGAAGAACAGATTCTTGATATTCCTTAGATTGTGCACGGAATAATCCTTCGGATGGAGCAGAAACGATTCTGATCTTTAGATTTTTCTTCTCCTCAAGAAGTTTAGCGCCTTCAAACAACGTGTAAACCTCTGAACCGCTTGCTACCATGATGATGTCAGGTGTTCCTTGGCAATCTTTTACAATGTAAGCACCTTTTTCCGCACCCAGTGCTTGTTGATAAGGATCGCCTTGACAAGGCACGTTGTTTACGTTTTGACGAGACAAAATAAGTCCAGTTGGAGAGTCGGTATTCTCCATGGCCATTTTCCATGCAACAGTTGTTTCGTGAACATCCGCAGGACGAAGAACAAGCATGCTGTTTTTGCCTTTGTGATTCTTAACATGTTCCAATAAACGAACTTGAGCTTCTTGTTCGATTGGTTGATGGGTTGGACCATCCTCACCCACACGGAATGCATCGTGAGTCCAGATATATTTTACAGGCACGCGCATAAGAGCAGACATTCTATAGGCAGGTTTCATGTAATCTGAGAATGCAAAGAATGTTCCGCAAGCTGCAAATAAACCGCCATGGAGGGCGATACCATTCATGATACATGCCATGGTTAGCTCTGATACACCTGCATTTAGGAATGCACCTGTGAAGTCACCGTTTGTCAATGGGTGTGTTTTCTTTAAGAAACCATCTGTTTTGTCTGAGTTAGAAAGATCGGCTGATGCAACGATCATATTTTCTACTTTTTCAGCCAAGACAGATAAAACAGCTGCAGATCCAACTCTTGTTGCTTGATTGGCTTTTTGTTCAATCTTTGCGTAATCGATTTCTGGAGTCTTTCCGCTGAAGAATTGTTCTAATTTTTTGGCTAACTCAGGGTTCTTCTTTGCCCATTCAGCTTGCTCTTGTTTCTTCTTTGCAGCGATAGCCAACAACTCTTTCTTTCTGTTGGCATATAATTCTTTTACTTCAGGGAAGATTACAAAAGGATCATCAGGGTTTCCTCCTAGATTTGTTATTGTTTTAGGTATTGAAACACCTGCTTTTGACAAAGGTTGTCCGTGGGTGGATACCTTAGATTCCATGGAAGAACCATCCTCGGCAAGACAACCGATACCCATTGTCGTTTTTCCTATGATTAAGGTAGGACGTTTGCTCTCTTTGTTGGCAGCATCCAACGCATCATATATCTCTTTTGCATTGTTTCCATTGATCGTGATGACATTCCAATTCCATGCCTTATATTTCATCTCGATATCTTCTGAGTCAACCTCATCAACTCTTGTGGAAAGTTGGATGTTGTTCGCATCGTAGAACATGATCAGGTTGTGTAGTCCTAAGTGACCAGCAATACGTCCTACACCTTGAGAGATCTCCTCTTGAATACTTCCGTCTGATACGAAAGTGTAAATCTTGTGACTCATCCATTCACCAAAACGAGCACATAAGAAACGTTCTGCAATCGCTGCACCAACAGCCATCGCATGTCCTTGACCTAGCGGACCAGAAGTGTTCTCAACGCCTAATTCTATATTGTTTTCAGGATGACCTGGGGTGCGACTTTGCCATTGACGAAAATCTTTGATGTCGTCCATTGTTAATTTCTCACTAAGTAATAGTGCGGAATAAAGCATTGGAGACATATGTCCTGGATCTAAGAAAAATCTGTCTCGGTTAATCCATTTATAATCAGATGGATCATACGTTAAGAACTGAGAATAAAGGACATTAATAAAGTCTGCGCCTCCCATAGCACCACCTGGATGCCCTGATTTGGCTTTTTCAACCATAGCAGCTGTTAGTATGCGGATGTTGTCAGCTGCTCGATTTAGGGTTTTGATGTCAACCATTGTTTTTTTTTGTTTTTATAAATGGAAAAAATAACTTATCGTATATCTAAATCCCCACTTACCTGCCTCTTTGTCTCCAAACCCAGGAGCGTAAGATTGGTGGATTATATTATTGTCGGAATTTTGATCTTTAATATGAAGAAGAGTTTTGAACATCACTTCAAATCCTAAACAGAAGTTTTTTACAATTGGTGTCTTTACTCCTCCGACTATCTCTCCCCATTGTGCAATGGTATGTCCGTTGGCACTGAATGAACGGTCATTTCCATTATCCCAATAGCTATTGTTGATAGGGTAATTCTCTATGGTATAATGGAATCCTGGGGATATTCCGTAGTTGATTCCTAAATAAGCAATAGGACTATTCTGTTTTTCGTAGTTCTTTTTCCAGATGTTGTATAGCGCGCCTATTTTGAAATACATTCCATTGATTTTGTATTGGTTGTTGTTAGCTGGAATAGGGTAGGAGTATTCGCTTGATGCATCAAACCAATCATATCCAACCAGTATGGTTGGGTATAACTTATGCCATAAATCTATTTGAACATCCGCATTCAATCCCATACGGTTGGAGTTGAAGAGATGTAGGATCGGATGAAGGATATCAACATCTACATACAGCCCGTTGAAAACCTTTTCCGTATTCTCCTCGTTCTTCTCTTTCGCTTCTGCCGTTGAGAACATACCCAACAGAAGCAGAAAACTAATAGTTCTCCAAGTATAATTGAATATGCTTCTCATAACTTTGATTGTTAATTTGTTGGGTGTGAATCATAACATTTGCTATTTTGTTATGAATGAACCGAGCTTGTTTTATTGTGTAGGTATTCATGCATCCGCACTCGGCAGAGATGAATTCCAATGCTCTTTCGTAGCTGATCTTCAATGTGTCGAATGTAGGTTTTCTGAAGACGTAGATGGAATCTACTTTGCCAACGAAGGTCAGTTGATCTTCAAAATCTCCAAATTCATAAACAACATCATTTAGGATTTTTTTTACAGGATGTTCTTGCCCGTCGCTTGAGATGAGCTTGTTTTCGCTGTTTAATGTGAGCAGTTCCAATGGCGATTCGACATGAGTTAGTGCTACAGCATAAAGACATTCGTCATTTAGTGCGTCTAATGATAGATTGACAGCGAATTGTCCGCTTGCATTGATGATGGAATCTGTTCCCACACCTTGGAATGTGAGTCCCATTGGAATAGCCTGCTTGGCTGTATCTGTTTCAGAATAAAAGGCGATGTTTATCGGAGTGTAAAGAGGTTCATTGCAGTGGTCGTTCACACAATTATTGAAAAGGAAACACATGAATAGAATGGCAAAAGTCATTCTGTAGATTCTATTTTTTTTAGTATTTCCGGTTAAACGATTCACTTTAATGATCTTTTATAGATATAAAACAATGTCTTCTGTATTTTTTCTGTTTTTCTCTTTTGCTACCGATTGTTGGTCTGGGTATCCGATAGGAAGAATAACCATCGGTTCTATTCCATCCGGTAGTTGCATCAATTTTTTGCAAAGGGCAGCATCGAAATTGCAAACCCAGCAAGAACCAAGACCTTGCTCCGCAGCAGCCAATGCAATGTGTTCCGTTGCTATGGCGATATCTATGTCGCAGTGGTCTTTATTGTCTGATGCACGTTTCCATGAAGCAAGATGATTTCCACATACTACGATGTAGATAGGTGCTGTTTTGAACCAATCACGATCATAGCAGGCTTGTATGTCTTTTTTAGCCTCTTCACTTTGAAGAACTAAAAAGGACCAGGGTTGTAAATTGACTGCAGAAGGCGCCATTCGAGCGACTTCTAATAGATAGTCCAACTTCTCTTTCTCAATCTCTTGGTTAGAAAAGAGACGGACTGAATATCGTTGTTTTGTCAGTTCTAATAGATTCATAGGTATTAATAGAAGGATTTAACTTCTTTTTTTAGAATCTCAAGTGCCATATCAACAGGTGTTGTTTCAATGGAACCATATCTCTCTATGATGATTTTAGCTAACTCGATAGCAGGCAATTCATCAGGAATATCACTTGCACATGTGTTGATTAATTGAATGATGCTTTCTTTTGCATTTTTTGTGACAGCCCATACGTCATTGCTTACGTATATTTGTTGTGTCACGTTATGTTCAAACTCTTCGCGAACAGTAGCCAATAATGCGATGTGAAGGTCTTTCACCTTCATAGAATTATTTTGTACTCGAAGAATCATAGAGTCTGGTTGAATGCGTTCCAAAAATAGAGCCAATCGCTCGTAAGCGGTTAATCGTATTGGATTCAGATTCTTGGCGGTTTCCTTTTTTAATTCATAATAACGATTCCTTTCTTGGTTGTTCAACAGGTCTTTTAAGATATAATAGGCCGCTAAAAGGACTAAAACACCAGGAATTGTCAGTTTCGCTAATTCTAATAAAAATGTAGCCATATTGTATAAAGAATGAATTTATTATAGGTTAATCTTTTTTTCTATTTTATAATCATTTCTCTCCGATGAATTACGAGCTACCATCTCTCCAAGAAATCCTGAAAGGAATAGTTGCGTACCGATGATCATTAAGGTGAGGGAAATGTGGAAATAAGGACTGTCGGTAACCAACGGTGCTGGTGTTCCATTGATTATGCAGGATAATTTGTTCCATCCTACAATACAGATGGCAATGAAACCGATGATGAACATTAATGAACCGACAACACCGAAGAAATGCATAGGCTTCTTTCCAAATGTTGATAAGAACCATAGCGATAATAAATCGAGATATCCGTTGACAAAGCGGTTGATACCAAATTTTGAATCTCCATATTTACGAGCTTGATGGATCACTACTTTTTCTCCTATCTTCTCGAATCCTGCATTCTTAGCTAGGTATGGAATATATCGGTGCATCTCTCCATAGACTTCGATGCTCTTTATGACATCTTTCTTGTACGCTTTTAATCCACAATTGAAATCATGCAATTTGATACCCGAAATTAAACGTGTTGTCGCATTGAACAGTTTGGAAGGAAGGTTCTTTGTGAGTTTGGAGTCGTAACGTTTCTTTTTCCAGCCTGATACTAAATCATACTTTTCTTCCATGATCATCTTGTA
Organism: Paludibacteraceae bacterium; assembly: GCA_045113275.1. GTDB lineage: Bacteria > Bacteroidota > Bacteroidia > Bacteroidales > Paludibacteraceae > UBA1181. The sequence goes on along the minus strand of JBGUIU010000192.1, from coordinate 1,403 downwards.
TAGCTCTGGAATCTCGTCTGGACTATCTTGTAAATCTGCATCCATTGTGATGACAACATCGCCTTCTGCTGCTTCAAAACCACAATATAATGCAGCCGATTTACCATAGTTCCGTCTGAATTTGATGCCTTTGACCTCTGGATTCTTTTTATTCAAGTCTTCTATGACATCCCACGAATGATCTGTGCTGCCATCATTGACGAAAATCACCTCGTATGAGTAGTGGTGCTCATCCATTACTCTCTTAATCCATGCAAATAGCTCGGGAAGAGACTCTTCTTCATTATATAAAGGGACAATGACAGTTAAATCCATGTTGTATAATATTTATGATGATTGTTTGATGTTCGAATGAATATTTTTTTTCCTGAAAAGAAACGATGTGAATAAACAGACGAATAAACCGACAAGGGTGTATTCCCACAATATGGACATCGTGAAATCTTTTGCAGTTGATTTGGTTAATGCATCGATCGCTTGGGAATCGGTTATGTTTGCCTCCTTCATTGTCTCAATCGTATTGGTGATGATGGCTGACATCGCATCTGGATTGAGCGTGAAATAACAAAATGCTACCACAGCAATGATCATGGCGGCAAAAAAGAACATCCTTATGCCGTATGAATATGCTTTCCCAAAACTTATTTCATTGTTTAAAACGTCTCTTTGGTATAATCGTGTGAAGTGCGATATACAAAAAATGGTTGCAAAAATAGAAATAATCGAAATTACTTTGTGAATGAGAGATTGGTCAAGGGGAATAGACCAGTCTAGAATGTTTAATAAGGATATGGTCACCCCTAGAAAAAATCCAGAGCGCATAGTGTGAGATAGTATGTTTTCCTTATTACCTTCCATTCTTTATTTCAAATTGTTTGCAAAGGTACTTTTTTTTATACTAAGAAAGGCCCTATTGTTGAAAAAAACAGATACTAAAATGAAAAAAACAGTTAAAAAGATATTTTTCACTTTGCGTGACGTAATAAATTAGAATAATGTGATTTAGGTGCAGTTGTTGTTTGTACGGTAAGAAAATGGACGTGTGACTCGTTGAAATCTCTTTCTGATGATTGCTGATATTGTATATTTTTGCAATTAATTAGAAAAGATAAAAGATTAAACTCATGAGCGATAAACAGATTCTTCTAGATAATCTTGATCAAATTCATACAACGCCTATGGGGGTGGATAGAATAAAACGTAATTTGAAACTTGCTGATACAGATGTGGTTGCGTATTGCAAGACGCTTATTTCTCATCCTAATTGTACAATCTACAAACAGGGGAAAAACTGGTATTGCGAAGGAAATGGTGTGGTGAGGTTAACGGTCAATTCGTTCAGCTACACTATCATAACAGCGCATAAGATGGTCTGCTGATCTTGTGATTCAGACCTAAGGAAG
>JBGUIU010000191.1:0-2069 GCA_045113275.1 Paludibacteraceae bacterium | reverse complement strand
AAAAAAATTTGGATTTAACCTATAATACAGGGCTCTAAAATACCATTCTACTAACCTCTAACCCAGGGTGTTGCCCTGGGCTGTATCTGTTACGCCCCTCCGGGGCTTGGCGACATCACATTGCGGAGATGTGTCACGTTTCCCAACCAACCGTATGATTTTTAATCCCCACGATGAGCCATTGAAATACATTACCTAATACGTATTTCCCCAGCCCCGGTAGGGGCGACACATCATAGGCACGGGCGTGAGCCCGTGTCGGGTGTCAACCCGTGTCGGGTTTCCCAATTCAGTACGTTATCAAATCTAAACCTTGTCGGGTGTAGAAATGAAATTTACGGTCGCAGGAGATGAGTGGCATTCGGTTGGTAATAGCATGTGCGATGATGATGTGATCGCTTGGGTCACGATGATCTTCGGCAAGGTTAATCTGAAGTTTGCCGTATGTGACGATTTGCTCTTTGCTTAGTGGCAAGATGTCTATGAAAAATTCGTTGAGAATACTGTAGATTATATCTGTTTCAGTTCCCCATTTTCTTCTTCCTAATCCTTTGCAACGAAACGCAATGATTATTTCCCGAATAGATTCAATACTAACACAAAGATTGTTTTCGTAATCTTCAATAATTTTTTGTACTTCCAAAGATAGATAATCATAGTCTTGTGTTAAATGAATCAAAGCACAGGTATCTAACATATATCTCATTTGCCTCTACATTGTTGGGTGAGTTTGACAAATTTAGGATATGTGACCCATACAGAACCTTTGGATTTGATGGCAGCTTCCCATGTTTTGCTTACCATTTTCTCTTTCTTTGTTTCGACAGATTTTTTTTCGTTGATTGATTCCATAGATGAATTTTTATGTTAACAAATAAATTTTTTGCAAATATAATCAATTAGTTGAATTTGGAAAATCAATGGTTGGTTTTTGTGGATTATGATAGGGGCTTTCTATCATATCAATGTTTAATCTTGAAATAATCAAGCAACCCCACATATTTATCCTGTGCAGTGAGACAAGTATCCGTCAGATACCCATTGATATTGCCCCAATTTTGTATGCCTCGATAATAATACAGACGTAAATCCTCATCAATGATAAATGGTACAATGCCAGTTTGCAGGCATTGCCAAAACATCACGAGCCGCCCCACACGTCCGTTGCCATCTTGAAAGGGATGAATACGTTCAAACTGTACGTGGAAATTGAGGATCTCCTCAAACAATGGCTTTTTCAGGTTGTTATATTCGGAAAGTAAGGTCTTCATGTGCTTGTGTACATCTTTAGGCTGCACCGTTTCCTCTCCGCCCACTTCATTGACAAGCCGTTTATAGTCACCAACTGCGAACCATGATTTTTGACTGTCGGACGTATTTGTTTTTAGGATTAAATGCAGTTGTTTGATATGAGCTTCCGTAAGGCGGTCGGTAGCATGGTCGATGATGTAATCGATGCAACGGAAGTGATTAATCGTTTCCATGATGTCGTCAATGCGAGTGTTCTCGGTGGTGACACCTAACGTGTTCGTTTCGTAGATAAAACGCGTTTGTTCTTTGGTCAGTCGACTACCTTCTATGTGGTTGGAGTTATAGGTGAGTTCTATCTGTGTTCGGTGGTAGATGCCCCCTTTGAGTTTAGCTTCTTTCTCCTCTCGCAAACGTTGGAGAAGGGGAGACACCTTGTGTTTGCCATGTTTACCCTTCGGAGGTAAAGTGGCATCGGAGGGTATGTTCCAAGTCTTGCCCGTGATGAAAGCTCCATCTATCTTGCCGGCAGCACAGTAGTTGCGAGTTGTTCGCTCACTAATACCGTACTTCTCCGCGAATTGTATGACTGAAATATATTCCATGTTATCGGCAACGTATGTTTCAAAAATCCATCACAAAGATATTAAAATTGCCTTTATCGGCAAAAATTATTAAATAATTCGAAGGGGAAGGGGCGAATTGCTATTCGCCCGTACAATGCCCCGATAGGGGCTTCCCCCAGCCCCGGTAGGGGCGATACATCATAGGCACGGGTGTAAACCCGTGTTGGGCGTGAACCCGTGTGTGTAGCGTAACGG
>JBGUIU010000190.1:0-20895 GCA_045113275.1 Paludibacteraceae bacterium | reverse complement strand
TTGCTGGGGTTTGATAGCTGACCAGTACGCAGTCGGTTTTCTTCCCTTCTTGGTAATGGTGATACGACCAGATATCGTCGGTCTCGTAGAGGTATATGTTCCGATTCAAATAAGGGACCTCTCCATCTTTTAATTGCAGATTGGCGGTGAACATTCCGTAGGTGTTGGCCATATTCGTAATCCTACGTTTGTAGATGTTTCGAATCACCTTGCTTTCATGTATTAAGTTTAGGGTCCCCACAGGATGAATGTTTGATATAAAATAGGAACCTTCGATTTCTTCTCCATTGGAGAGAATCGCTCTGCTGATTTGTCCCTCTTCTTCAATTAATTCCACCACTTTTGCGTGGGTTCGTATCGTTCCTCCTTGCTGCTCAATGCTTTGCGCCAGCTTTTGGGCTATCTGCATTCCTCCTCCTTCAATTCGCCATGCACTTTGAATGAAGGAGTCGTTGATTTGTGCAAAGATATATAATGGCAGTTTCTCGGGATGGAGTTCCATCTTGAGAGAGGTGCCTGCTAATACATTCCTCAGTGTGGGATCGCTAATGGTTTCGTTTAAGAAATCATAGGCTGATTGGGTGAATGCCTTGGATTGATAAAACTCTTCTGCATTACGGGGGGAAAAGCTATGGAAAATATTTCGTCCTATTTCACTAAGGATGGCAATGTATTGCTTTAGATTCTCTTTCTGATTCGGGAATTCCTTTGCTAACGTCTCAATGAATGGTTCATATCCATTGGCAAAGGCATAACTTTTACCGTTGAAAATGACTTCGTCGAAACATGTCTCATCCAACTTTTTCCATGGCAGACTCATTAAATCAAAATAGTGGAAAAGATGGTTGAGGTGTTGTCCTTCTGCTAATCCACCAATGTAGTGAAAGCCTGTATCAAAGGAGGTTCCTTTGCGTTTAAAGGTTTGCAAACAACCACCCAATAGAGGATTCTGTTCTAAAACGCATACCTTATACCCGTTTTTAGAGAGTGTGTAACCACATTCTAATCCTCCGAGCCCTGCTCCAAGTATCACTACATCGAACTTCATGGTTATAGTTTAGTATAAAGGATGAAACAGTTGTCTTCGTCTTTCTTTTGAAAGTCGTTAGGTATTGTCACCTTGCCTACCATCTCTTTGTGAAGCACTATTACTTTAGCAGATGTTAAGCATGCATTCAGTTTATCTAATGTAGTGGTGTCGGATGGATTGATGGTAATGATATCGAATGAGTTGTCAAGAATCGCTTCGTTGGAAGTGAACTTGATGCGATCGTCTTTCTGATAACAGTTGTTCGCAATGGTAATGGCATATTCATCTTTATCATATCCCACAATCTCTATCTCTTTTGAATTGAGGTGGAACCAGTAAGCTTTTAATCCGTATTTGCAGTTGTAATCCAACATCTTGCCGGAAGTAGGGAAGAGACCATTCAGCATTTTATAATTATGTGTCTCTTTGAGTTCTGCTTTGATGCTTTTTTCTACCTCGTAGCCCTTGTATTCATATAGGTTGCGAATTTGTTGCTTGTTGGACATCTCCTGTTTCTTATTGAAGAATACTTCTCCGTGAAGAATGTTGAAGATCGTGATAGGGGCTGCGCCTTGTGCGGCTTGTCTTTTAATCAACCAATAGAATAAGAATGGTTGAAGAGAGTAGGCAATCAGCACTGCCGAGGTCATACCGATTAGTGTGGAAACACCAATGGAACGAACAGATGGATGGTGAGCAAAGAGAAGGGATGTTACCGTAATGATTAACACCATTGCCGAGAAGAATATGGCTGTTTTGTGGAAAACCAACAGATTATTCTTGGTTCGGTATTCCGTCAGCAGTCCATCCATAACGAAGATACTATAGTCAACGCCGACTCCATAAATGAAAGAGGAGACAACGATGTTGATCAGATTGAATTGAATGCCAAAGATTCCCATGATGCCTAATACGATGTACCAACTTAATGTCATCGGCAAGAAAGAAATAAAGGCTAATATGATACTTCTATAAGCAATTAGCAAAACAATGAGTACAAATATGGAAGAGATTCCCAGTGTGACGTTGAAATCATCATGAATCAGTTTCAGCATGTCACTGGTATAATAGAATGGGTCGATGACGACAATGTGTTCATGTGCGGTTGCCTCATCGCAAACCTCTTTTTTGTTTTCTTCTTTTACGAGAATAGGGGTCAAGACAAGATATTTGCCATCGGTGTATTCTATCATGTTACATTTGATAGAATTAGGGATTGCATTGCATTCGTACAAGGAGAACGGATGGTGAAGCGTATCCTCTATCAGCTGACGGAATGTGTACAATGAATCAGGAACGAATCCGCAGTTGATAGCTGCTTCGTTCATGTCGGATATGACTTGTTTCTTTTTGTCTGCTGTCCAATATTTGTTCCATTGATCAATGTGTTTCTGTTGTTCAGATTGTAGTAGGAACAGTTGATTTTGGCTTGCGGAGAATGGACCTATCTTTTCCAGTTCTTCCAATGCATTAAATGTTTTTGCCATGTTCCGACTATAGGTCAGAGCAGAATCTAGATTTGCGGAAGTGGCTGCAAAATATACTGTTTGGTATTCTTTTGTAGTATGTTCAGCCAGTATTTTCTGTGACTCAATCACTTTGGGTTCATAGTGGCTGATGTGTTTTAGGTTTGCATCAAACTTAACCCAGTCTGAGGTGAAGATGCACAAGATACTGATGAATATAATACCGCTAATGAGCCATGTTTTTCGTTCAAAAGGGTAGGTGTTGATTTTATTGAGTAATACCAAGGCCTTTTGGGATGGCTTAATCCTGTCGTTTTCTCCAAAGAATTGTGGGAGGAAGAAGAGACAGAACATCGTTGTTCCTATCAGGGCAAGAGAAGCAAAGATACCAAAGTCTTTTAGTAGTTCGGCACGTGTGAACAGAAGACTCATGAAGGCGCCTATGGTGGTTAATGAACCTAATACGACAGGAACGGCTTGTTCTTCAATAACCTTGACAGGGTTTTTCACATGTTTCTTATGAATCAAGACATGTAGGCAATAGCTTAAGGCGACACCTAAAACGATGGCACCGATTCCCAGTGCAAGTAATGAGATTCTACCTTTTATAAAATAAATAATGGTTAAAGCAAAGAAGAATCCATAACCGATAGGCAAGGCCATCTGTATGATGAATTTAGGGTCTCTGTAACATAAAAGAAGAATCAGACAGATGATGGCCATGGAAACAGAGAGTGTCATGAATAGATCTGACTTGATTTGCTTTGCGTTAAATACGCTCTGAGGTGCAGATCCATGATAATAGATCTCTATGTCTGGATATAGTTCATTGTATCGTTCGATCTCCTTATCTATTTCATTGATGAGTTTACTACTCAGCTTAGAGTTGAACGTGATAAAATTAGGAGATAACCACGCAATTGCGATGGCACTATCGGGCGAAAAGAAATGTTTGTCAATGATTTTATAATTAGAACCCAATCCATCTTTCACCGCATTCATCTTATTCATGAAGACTTTTCGGAAGGCGAGAGGGTCTTTTAGGATTACGTCTGCAAACATGGCACCTGTAGGAGAGTAGAGAGTCATTAAGTTCTCTTGCATCTGTTGATTGATTGCCTGTTTGGTAGTCAGAGCATCTATTTGAGCGTAGTCAGAGCTATCAATAAAACAAGGAAGTTGGTTGTATAGTTCGCTGATACCTTGTTTCAGCATATCAACATCAACTTTGTATAGAGGTTCGTCCAACATTTCTGCACATACCTGGTTCGATAGTAGCTGTTCCATGAAGGTATCTACCGACGCTGAGACGCGAAAAACATCTGCTGTATCTTGTTTAGGCTTGAATATGATAAAAAGTTTATCTTTAACTTTCAGATTTTCAAAAACCACTTCGTTTGAGTTGTCTTCCTTTTCGATAGAAGGCAACAATTTAGTAACATCTTCTTCATATTCGATTTTTGTTCCGAAATACACGAAGAAGGCGGTACTAAGGAGTAGTGAGATCCAAAATATGAATCTATTCTTTTTGAAAAAATGGTAAACCGATATAGCCAGTTTCGTCATGGTGCATGTGATTTATTGTTCTATACTATATTCCCCCTTGTATTCTAAATATAAGATTGATTCATCAGGAGATGTGATTTTAGCAATGGCCATGATGTTACCGTCTTCTTTTGTTTCCAAGTGAAGAGATATCAGTAGTTTTGGACATGCTTGAGGAGTGATGAGTGCAGCAAATTTACAATGAGCGATTGACTCGATTCTGAGTTTCTTGCTCAATTTGATTTCCGCACATTCACGAATGGTTTGGATATTACAAACACCAGGACATATTGGGTCTCCAGGGAAGTGTCCTTTGTAAATGTCGTGACTAGCATTCATAGCGGTTAAGAAAACCGTTTCGCCGTCTCTTTCTGATATTTGTTCTATGGTGAAAAAATCTCCTTTTAGCATATTGTTTTGAATAAAGATTTCTGATGAATAAATTAGAAAATAATTTAGAAAATCAGCTTCGTTTCCAACGTTCTTTCCATTTCTGGAAAAAGTCTGGATTTGAAAGTTGCAAATCTCCATCTCTGCTCATGAAGACTTGTGTGGTTTCAGCCGTCAGTACGACGCTCATGTCTTTTTTGTTATAAATAACGTAATCGAAGATTAATTTAGCAGAGCGGCATGGACGGTACGTAGTTTCTACAATGACAGTTTCTCCTACGGAAACACTTTGTTTGAACTGAAGCTTCATATCCACGACGGGCGCTGTGTAACCATTGTTGAACATGGTAAGGTATTCTAGACCATATTGTTCTCCAAAATTTTCACGACCATCTTCCATGTATTTGACGTAGTTTCCATGCCAAACCACATGAATTGAGTCCACCTCGGAGAATCTCACTTTGACTTCAATTCGGTTGGTGAGCTGAGGAGATGAGGATTGACCCGTTTTGCTCATGGATTATTCTTTTATGAAAATTTTCATCTGGCAAGTTGCGATGATTTCGTCGTTTACTTTAGCTTCCGTCTTGATGAGAGAGACGTTCATAATCTCAGAAACTGTTTTAATGTGTGTTAAGACACGTTCTCCCACTTTTGCCCGTCTTATCAGTTTGAATTTTTTTATCTCACCAATGTATCCGATAGGAGGGTTTTCTGCGTTTTTGAGTTTTTCTTTGTAACCTGCAAAAGCAGAAGCTGATTGAGCAATATGCTCAATCAGTCCAGGTTCTAAGAACTCTCCATTTTCGCAGAAGATATTTTCAGGTTTGATTAGCAAGCCTGTATTGCATTCCATCTCATCGGCATCATAGAATGTGTCGACCATCATGATGGGGTCTCTTTGTGGAATCAACTCTTTGATACCTTCTCCTTCGAATAGGGGTTGTGTATTCTTCATAAAATACTATTTTCAATTCTTTCGTATAAGTAGTCATAGAGTTCTGAGAATTTTTTGATGTGTATCATCTCAGGACCACTGATTTTTACTTTGTACGTGTTTTCAATAACAGCAACTAAATCAATCAAACTTAAACTATCAAGGGCCAAAGTCATCTTTATAGAAGCGTCAGGTTGAATGGTTGATACTTCTACTTCGAATTCTTCTGCCAAAAGTTGGTTAAGTTCGTCAATAAATTGTTGTTTCTCCATAGTTTATATATTTATTTAACGAATTTTTTAACGATAAGGGTAGAGTTGGTTCCTCCGAATCCAAATGAATTTGACAAGAAGGTGTCAAAGCTTTTTTCTACTCTTTTGTTTGGAATGTTAAGTTTTGCAGAATCTTCATCAGGATTTTCGAAGTTGATATTTGGTGCAATAAAGTCGTTTTGCATCATCAACATTGAATAAACCACCTCGCTGGCACCTGCCATCCACATTTCGTGTCCTGTCATAGCTTTTGTAGAAGTAACTTCTGGTCTATGATCACCAAACACATTGTAGATTGCTTTTGCCTCTTGACGGTCACCTACAGGAGTTGACGTTGCATGAGCGTTCAAATATCCGATGGTGCGGATATCGATGCCTGCTTCACGAATAGCCATCTGAAGAGAACGGCTTGGTCCATCTACGTTTGGTTGTGACATGTGGTCACCATTAGAAGAGAATCCATATCCAATCACTTCAGCTAAGATTGGCGCACCACGTTTAACAGCATGTTCGTAGCTCTCAATGATGACAGTTGCTGCACCACCACCAGGAACCAATCCGTCACGATCACGGTCGAACGGACGAGATGCTTTGGTTGGATCATCCTCTCTTACTGAGAATGCACTGATACCGTCGAAGCTACCGATAGAGAATGGGTTAACTTCTTGTGCACCACCACATACTATGCAGTCTTGCAATCCCCATTTGATAAGAAGAGAACCAAGTCCGATGGCGTGTGAACTACTTGCACAAGCACCAGAAACAGTTAAGTTGATACCTCTTAGTTTGAAGATGCATCCTAAGTTCATTGTAACTGTTGAGTTCATGGATTGGAAGATGGCACCTGATCCTACTAGGGTAGTGTCTTTTTTCTCACGCATGGTGTCAACACTTTTCACAACAGCATCAGCAGTACTGTCATTACCATATAGTAAACCTACTTCATTTTTCTCCAAGAAATCCATGTCGATGTTGGCATTTTTCAATGCTTCACAGGTAGCTACATATGCGTATTTAGCCTCTTCTGGCATATAAACACGTTGACTTCTGCTAAGTTGTCCTTTTAAATCTGGCACCTCCATTTTAGCTGTTAATGCAGATCTGAATCCCATCTCTTTTCTGGCAGGATCGAAGATGATACCTGATTTACCATTGTATAAAGACTCTTTTACTTCGTCTAATGTTTTACCTAAACATGAGTAAATACCCATACCCGTAATCACAACTCGTCTATTCATGTCTTAACGAATTTATTTTATTATTTAATTTATATTCAATATTTTGCACGCATGGATTCAATTGTTGTGATGAAAATTCAACCGAATACATTTTGTGGTCGGCAAAGATAAAAAAAAAACCTTTCTAAGCAAAATTTAATTTTAATGGCTTGGAATGCTTGTCGGTATTGAAAATAAGAATATATTTGCTAAATCAATTTAGTTGACAATAAAATAACAGAGTAATGTTTATGGTATTAGTGAAAAAAATCATAATAATGGTGGCTTGTATGTGCTTTCTGTTTACGGCACATGCTGCAAAAAATTACGAACCAGATCAATATTATGGTAGAGAGTATCGCTTAAACGGAGATACCCTACGCTATCGTGTACTATTCCCTGCTGGATACAATGCGGGGGGACTCAAATTCCCGCTGTTTATTTTTTTGCATGGTGAGGAATCAAGGGGTAGTGATAATGTGATGCAACTGAAACCGGGCGGTTATTTATATAAGGAGCAAACGATTCGTGATTATTATCCTGCTGTGGTGATTATCCCTCAGTGTCCGGAGAATGATGCTTGGGCAAATTATAACGTCTTGGATGGGGGTGAAATTGAGATTCCAACCGATCCGGAAGAGACAAAAACATGTGCGATACTAGCTAAACTCATCGAGCATTATTTGAAGAAACCATATGTTGATCGAACACAAGTTTATATTGTTGGAATGTCGATGGGTGCATTCGGCGCATTGGATATGGTGGCTCGCTATCCGAAATTGTTTACGGCTGCAGTATCAATGGGCGGCGCTATTTACCCAGAAAGAATCGCTAAATTGAAAAAATTCCCTATCCGTTTATATCATGGACAAGAGGATAAGGTAGTGCCTATTACATACGCTCGTGATGTCTATTATCAGTTGAAGTCTAATGGCTCTAATTCAGAGATCGTGGAGTATCCTGGTATCGGACATGACGCATGGACCAATGCATTGGTGTCGTCTGATTTTATGGAATGGATCTTTAATAAGAAGAAAAAATAACCTTCTGGAGTGTTCCTTTTTCTTGAAATCTGGTGACATTCCATGTTTCTGAACACTTTATTACGATGGGAAGAATTGAGGAATGCTTGATGTAATTGTTTGTCTGACAAATAATTGCACAATATACAATCGGAATTGATGAAAAAAAATAAAAAAAGTGGTATCATCTATTGCAAGATTGGAAATAATAGATTACCTTTGCAACGCAATTCGTAAGAGAGTTGTTTGAGTTGAAATGATTAGTTTTGGTGCGTTAGTTCAGCTGGTTAGAATACATGCCTGTCACGCATGGGGTCAGGGGTTCAAGTCCCCTACGCACCGCCAACTATCATAACAACATATAATAAAAATTAAGGTGCGTTAGTTCAGCTGGTTAGAATACATGCCTGTCACGCATGGGGTCAGGGGTTCAAGTCCCCTACGCACCGCAAAAAAAAGAAGTGTTACAAAGTAGCACTTCTTTTTTTATTCTATTTTAGATGTACAATTCACATTATACATCTATAGTTTACTGTTATTCAATTCGCATGATTTTGGCACCGATTGCATTGAGTCTGCTGTCGATGTTTTCGTATCCTCGGTCAATTTGTTCTATATTGCTGATGGTGCTGGTTCCGTTGGCACTCATGGCAGCGATTAATAGGGCGATACCTGCACGGATATCGGGTGAGGACATGTTGGAAGCACGGAGGTTGGTTTCGTTTCCTAATCCAATCACAGTAGCTCTGTGTGGGTCGCAAAGGATGATTTGAGCCCCCATGTCGATTAGTTTATCAACAAAGAACAAGCGGCTTTCAAACATTTTCTGGTGAATGAGTACGCTGCCGCGAGCCTGAGTTGCTACGACAAGAAATACGCTTAACAGGTCGGGTGTTAATCCAGGCCATGGAGCATCCGCAAAGGTCATGATGGATCCATCCATAAAGGTGTCGATTGTATATTTGTCTTGTTTAGGGATGTAGATATCGTCATCTATGTGTTCCAGTTTGATGCCTAATTTGCGGAAGCAATCCGGAATCATTCCTAGTTTTTCATATTGAACGTTTTTGATGGTAACTTCAGAATGTGTCATGGCGGCCATTCCGATAAAGCTACCGATTTCGATCATGTCAGGGAGGATGGTGTGATTAGCACATCCATGAAGTTTTTCCACACCTTCTATGGTGAGAAGGTTAGAACCTATTCCGCTGATTTTAGCCCCCATTTTATTGAGCATTTCGCATAGTTGCTGGATATATGGTTCGCAAGCGGCATTATAGATGGTGGTTGTTCCTTGAGCCAGCACCGCTGTCATGACGATGTTGGCTGTACCAGTGACAGAAGCTTCGTCAAGAAGGATGTATATACCTTTTAGTGCGTTGGCTTGTATTCTATAAAGTTTTAATTCAGGATCGAAGCAAAAGATAGCTCCCAACTTTTGTATTCCGATGAAATGGGTGTCCAATCGTCTTCTTCCTATTTTATCACCACCGGGTTTAGGAACGACTGCTTTCCCGAAGCGAGCAACGAGGGGACCGACTAGCATGACAGACCCTCTCAGTGCAGAGCATTGTTTGTAGAACTGTGGTGTATCAAGGAAGTCGAGATTTACATTATCAGCTTGGAATGAGTAGCAACCTTTCTCTTTTTTATTGACTCTGACTCCCATGTCTTTGAGCAGGCAGATAAGATTGTTAACATCTAAAATATCAGGAATATTGGAAATGATGACCTCTTCGTCGGTAAGAAGAGTGGCGCAAATGACTTCCAATGCTTCATTTTTAGCACCTTGAGGATATATATTTCCTTTGAGTGAATGTCCGCCTTCGATTAAGAATTTTGCCATGGTTGAGAGCGTTAAGAGTTATTTTTTCTTTTTTTTCTTGCTAGAAGAAGTAGGTTGAGCCTTATAATCGGCTAGTTTGATACCTTTATCATATAACAAAATTTGTTCTTTGGATAAGTAAGCAAGATCTTCGAAGATTTTTAAATCATCCACACCATCTTTATTGAAGGTGATGTAGCTTTTTTTCATGTAGTTGGCAATCATGATTTCCAACTGACTTCGTTCTTCTCCTGGATCCATTTCGACAGCCTTTTCAATGAGGCTATGGATGATTTTCCCATAGTGCATGAATCGGATGTTTTTGGAAGAAGAGTATTCAATTTTTTCAGGCTTTACATTTAATTTTTCTTGCTTGATCACCTCATAAGGGAAATCGATGTCCAGTTTGAAGTTCGACATGATTGCAAGGTGATCCCATAAGATATGTTTAAAGTCATCCAAATCTTTTAGTTGCGGAAATAAATTGCCCATTGTGTTGATGATGGTGTATGCACAAGCAGTACGTTCTTCTCTATCTTCAATTGTAAGGCAATGATCTACCATGTTTTGAATGTTTCTCCCGTATTCAGGGAGGATTAATTTTTCTTTTTGGGTATTATACTCCATATTGATTCAAAAATTAAAAACGCATTAAAATTAAGAAAAAAAAACGAGAAGGGAAGCGTATAATGTATAGAATGAAAAAAAATGCGGAATTTTTTGGAAAAGAATTGTGTATAAGAAAAAATAAGTCTATATTTGCGAAGTTATTACTACTACCATGGACTAGGTTCAGTGTCCAAATAAACAATCAGATAAATTTCGTATTATAAATTTTAAGGTGTGGAGTAGCACTTTTTTGAGTTTGTTTTGTACATATTGAGTATCAATTAATAAATATGAAAATTAGTGATTTAAAGTTGAAAACCCTATCAGATTTGAAGGGTATTGCTAAAGAGTTGGAAATTAAGCGTATTGATTCTTTTAGAAAGGATGATTTGATTTTCAGAATTATAAGTGAGATTGCAGCATGGCAAAATGAGGGAAAAACATTACCTGAATCATTGCATTTAGAAGAGGGTGGCAATGATATAAATGTGGAGTCTGAGAAAGGAAATTCGTCAGATACTGATAATGTGTCTGTGGAAGAAACGAAACAAGAAACAATTATAAATGATAAAAAGCCGGTGCAGAGAGAATTAGAATTTGCGGAGGAGTCGAATTATCCTCAAGGAAATCCTAATCCACGTGAGGTGCATGAAATGCCTCGTGAAGCAGAGGTTGAGAAGAGAGTTGAGGCGCAGCCTCGTCCGAATTATGATAATTATGGTCATACCAACGGAATGGACTATCCTCAGCAGCGTAAAAAGATGCAACAAGTACCTCAGAAAAATCGTGCTTATGGAGGATTTGATGCAATGGCATCTGGAAATCCTGCCGCAGCTATGGCTAGAATGATTCTAAATAAGAAGAAGGGTATTCCTGTACCAGAAGCAGAGGAAATCCTTGAAAATATAAAGAGAATCAAAGAGGAGAAGGATGAAAGAGAGAGAGTGGAGAGAGTAGAAGAGGTAGCTGTAAAAGAGAATAAAAAAGAGATAGTAAAAGAAAAAAACAAAGAGGAGAAAAAAGAAGTAGTTGAACCTCAACAAGAAACAATAAAAACATATGATTTTGAGGATATAGTCAAAGGTGAGGGTGTGTTGGAAATCACGAATGAAGGTTTCGGATTCCTGCGATCTGCCGACTATAATTACTTAACGTCTCCTGATGATATTTATGTTTCTCAATCTCAAATCAAGTTGTTTGGATTGAAAACGGGTGATGTGATAGAAGGAACGATCCGTCCTCCTAAAGAAGGAGAGAAGTATTTCCCATTGGTACGAGTAGATAAAATCAATTCTCGTTCTCCGGAATATGTTCGTGATCGTGTTCCATTTGATCATCTAACACCATTGTTCCCAGATGAAAAGTTCAATTTAACAGGCGGAAAGACAACCTGTAACACTTCTGTTCGTGCGGTAGATTTGTTCTCACCAATCGGAAAAGGACAGAGAGGTTTGATCGTAGCTCAGCCGAAGACAGGTAAGACCATGTTGTTGAAGGATATTGCAAATGCTATTGCAGAAAATCATCCAGAGGTGTATATGATTATCCTGTTGATTGATGAACGTCCAGAAGAGGTGACGGATATGGCAAGAAGCGTAAATGCGGAGGTAATCGCTTCTACATTTGATGAGCCTGCTGATCGTCATGTGAAGATTGCTGGTTTGGTATTGGAAAAGGCAAAACGTATGGTGGAATGCGGACATGATGTGGTGATTCTATTGGATTCCATTACACGTTTGGCTCGTGCATACAACACGGTAGCTCCAGCATCAGGTAAGGTGTTGTCGGGTGGTGTGGATGCGAATGCTTTGCAGAAACCAAAAAGATTCTTCGGTGCCGCTCGTAATATTGAAAATGGAGGTAGCTTGACAATCATTGCAACTGCCTTGACTGATACAGGATCTAAGATGGATGATGTGATATTTGAGGAGTTTAAGGGTACGGGTAATATGGAGTTGCAATTGTCTCGTCAATTGGCAAATAAACGTATATATCCAGCTATTGATATTATTGCATCAAGTACTCGTCGCGATGATTTATTACAGTCGCCAGAGGTAGTCCGTCGTATGTGGGTGGTACGTAATCATATTTCTGAAATGACTCCTATTGAGGCTATGGATTTCTTGAAACGTCAAATTGAAATGACTCGTTCCAATGAAGAATTATTGGCTACGATGAATAATTAGGATGAATTTTTTTCATTCTTTTGTCATTCCCTTTCTCTTCCTCCTTTCAGGTATGGTGAGAAAGGGAATTTCTTTATGGGTATAAATGTATAATTGGAATGAAAAAATGTTGCTGTTGAAATTAGCTGCTCTGTCGATGTGTTATGTAATCTATTTTAAGAAAAATCTTTTAAAATTAACTAAAAATCGGACGATTAGGTAGAATAATTTTTGTATTTTTGTACTTTATAAATGGTTATGATATGGAAAAAGAGAAAGAGAAACAGGAGGGAAATCAGAAGAAGGGATTCTTTTCCAAAATCAAGGCGGCGATTTCTACTGAGCCAATACGTGTCGGTGTTGGTGTGATCGTTATTATATTTGGATTGTTCCTTGCATTGTCTTTCTTTTCTTTCTTTTTTACGGGATGGGAGGACCAAAATCTTCTTACAGGAGACTATTCGGCAGAATATTTGTCGGAAAACATACAAAATTGGACTGGTTTGATTGGCGCTCGGCTGTCTGATTTTTTTATCAACAGAACGTTTGGATTATCAGTCTTTTTTTATTTGTTTTATTTGTTCCTCATCGGATTTTGGTTGATCAATATTCAGCCATTTAAAGGGAAGATGCTTCGCGTTTTTTTCATTTGTTCGTTCTTCCTTATATGGGGCTCATTGCTATTGGGCTCATTCGTAGATAAATACGATTCAACATTTTTGTTTTTAGGCGGAGAGCATGGATATTGGATGACATTGTTCCTCAAGTCGAATGTAGGCTATGTTGGCATTGTCTTGCTTTTGATCTTATCACTTTTGATCTTTTCGTTTTATGCCTTTGAGGGAGTCTTTGAGAAATTCAATTCATCGATCTCTTTCTTGTTTGGTCCTAAAGTGGCATTAGATGTGGATGGTGCGGAAAATAATGTAGAAAATAATGCACCATCAGACAATCAAGGTGTCAATTTGCAGGATGGTGAAGGACAAGGAGGTGATCAAACAGATACAGGGGAGACATCACCAATAGGAGACAAAGAGGGGGAAAACACAACAGTTGATCCTCAGACACAGGCTGGAGAGGGGGAGACCACCCTTCCGGAAGTTAATAGTGTTACAGGAGATGATGAGGGAGGAGAAAAACTAGTTCAACCTACTACTTCAGATATTGAATTTATTGTAGAATCGCCTAAACCTGATGAATATACATCTGATTTACAATCCAATGGAACAACGGAGGAGAATCCAGAGAATTCGGGCGAAAAGAATCAGGAGAATGAAACAAATTCAACCGTTATAAAGGTTGAAGGATCAGATAAAGATGACGTTGGCTTTACGATCGAACAGACCAATGTTGAGATGGTGAAGGAGGAGGATATAAGTGAGTTGTATGATCCGACTAAGGATTTGGAGAACTATAAAAAACCGTCGTTGGATCTGTTTGATGAGCATCCCGTACAACAAAATATTGATGTAGAAGAGCAGAATCAGAATAAGAATCGAATCGTTGAGGTATTGCGTAGTTTCGGTGTGGAGATCACCTCTATTCGGGCTACTGTAGGACCTACGGTGACATTGTATGAAGTTACTCCAGCACCAGGTGTACGTATTGCTAAAATACGTAATTTGGGCGATGATATAGCATTGACAATTGCGGCAAAGGGAATCCGTATAATAGCGCCTATACCAGGAAAAGGAACAATCGGTATTGAGGTGCCTAATGCAAAACCGGTCATTGTGCCGATGGCAGAGATCATTGGAAGTAAGAAATTCCAGGAATCCAAGTTTGATTTGCCGATAGCATTAGGTAAAACGATTACGAACGAGGTGTTTATGTTGGATTTATGTAAGATGCCGCATGTATTGGTTGCAGGTGCTACGGGACAAGGTAAGTCTGTCGGACTGAATGCGATCATCACTTCGTTGTTGTACAAGAAACATCCATCTGAGTTGAAGTTTGTGATGGTTGATCCTAAGATGGTGGAGTTTAGTATGTATGCACCGATCGAGAAACATTTCTTGGCGAAGATGCCGGATGAGGAGGATGCAATCATAACAGATGTGAAGAAGGTTGTGAATACGTTGAATTCTCTATGTATAGAGATGGATCAGCGATATGAGTTGTTGAAGGAAGCATCGGTTCGTCAGATTAAGGAGTATAATGAGAAATTCATCAATAGACGATTGAATCCTAATAAAGGGCATCATTTCATGCCTTATATTGTCGTTGTGATAGATGAGTTTGCAGATTTGATTATGCAGGTAGGAAAAGAGGTGGAGACACCTATTGCGCGTATTGCACAGAAAGCGCGTGCGGTGGGAATACACATGATACTTGCCACTCAGCGTCCATCTGCAAATATCATCACGGGTGTGATACGAGCTAATTTCCCAGCTCGATTTGCCTTCCGTGTTTCGACAGGTTTGGAGTCGCGTGTTATTTTGGATACGAGTGGAGCTGATCAGTTGATTGGTAGGGGTGATATGTTGATTTCGCAGGGAAATGATTTGGATCGTGTGCAATGTGCCTTGGTTGATACACCGGAGGTGGAACGTATAGCGAAGCATATTGCTGGTCAGCAGGGATATCCAACAGCCTTTATTTTGCCAGAATACCATGATGAGAGTGAAGGAGGAGAGGTGAAAGATGTTGATTTGTCGAAGAAAGATTCCATGTTTAATGAGGTGGCAGAATTGGTTGTGGCTACACAGCAGGGATCCACATCAATGATTCAGAGAAAGTTCTCCATTGGATATAACCGTGCGGGAAGAATCATGGATCAGCTGGAAGCTGCTGGTATCGTGGGACCTGCAGAGGGAAGTAAGCCTCGACAGGTCTTGGTTACAGACATGGTACAATTGGATTCCATGTTAAATTCTTTGTAATAAAATTAGAATGGAAATGAAGAAATTTTTAGTTGTATGTATATCGTGTCTATTGCCCATAATGGGGATGGCGCAGGAAAAAGCTGTAGATCCAAAGGCGAAGATGTTGTTAAATAAAGCAATCGAAGCATTTGAGTCTAAAAAAGGTGTTGTGGCAGATTTTATGATGAAAATAGAAAACACTAAAAACGGGGAAGAGGAATCGTTCCCGGGTAAGGTGATTTTGAAAGGAGAGAAGTTTAAATTACAGATGCAGGATGTTGAGACCTATTTTGATGGGAAGACGGAGTGTGTTTATATGGTGAAGGAGGGTGAGGTTACGATTAGTCATCCTGAAAAAGAAGATTTGAAGGATGTCAATCCTATTCTGTTGATGAAATCATGTGCTACAGATTATAAGATGCGTTACCTTGGGACTGTGAAGGTGAATGGTAAAGTCATGGAAAAGGTAGAATTATATCCGAATGATTTGAAAAGTAAATATTCAATCATCACATTACTGATTGAAAAAGAGACGTTGCAGTTAAATACCATCTCATTCAGAGGTAAGAATGGAGTGACTACTCAGTTCTATGTGACCAAAATGGAGAATCCGAAGAGCTTAGCAGATGATTTATTTGTGTTTAACACGAAGAATCATCCGAATGTGGAAGTGGTTGATTTGAGATGACAAAAAATATAAGAGTAATCATTAATTCAAAATAATATGGCTGATATAGAGAAAGTTCGTTGCCTGATCATCGGTTCAGGACCAGCAGGTTATACAGCTGCTATATATGCGGCAAGAGCCAATTTGGCACCAGTGTTATATGAAGGTATATTACCAGGAGGACAGTTGACAACAACTACGGAGATTGAGAATTTCCCTGGATATCCAGAGGGAATATCAGGAGCTGAGATGATGGAGGATATACGCAAGCAAGCGATACGATTTGGTGCGGATGTGCGATTGGGAATTGCTACGAAAGCAGAGTTGAGCCCTAATCATCATATCATAACGATTGATGGAGAAAAGAAGATAGAAGCAACTACACTTATCATATCGACAGGTGCTTCTGCAAAATATTTAGGATTAGATGATGAAAAAAAATATGCAGGCTTAGGTGTCTCAGCCTGTGCAACCTGTGATGGCTTTTTTTATCGTAAAAAGAAAGTTATCGTAGTTGGCGGTGGCGACACAGCATGCGAGGATGCACTGTATCTGGCAAGAGCATGTTCGAAGGTTTATCTGGCAGTTAGAAAGGATAAACTGCGTGCTTCTAAAGTGATGCAGGAAAGAGTCATTAATAATGACAAGATAGAAATCTTATATAAGCATGAGGTAATTGGACTGGATGGTGAGAATGGAGTGCAGTCGGCACTTTTGATGAAGAACCGAGGCGAAGCTAATCAAGAGGAGTATAGTATCCTTGTTGATGGGTTGTTCTTGGCTATAGGACATCATCCAAACTCTGCTTTGTTCTCAGATTATATTGATGTAGATGTAGAAGGATATATCAAAACAATTGGTGCAACAGCACAAACGTCTATGCCGAGTGTTTATGCGGCGGGTGATGTGGCTGATCCTTCTTATCGTCAAGCAATCACGGCTGCAGCCAGTGGATGTAAGGCCGCAAAGGATGCAGAACGTTATTTATTGGCACAAGGATTATAAAATAGAGCATGATCTGAAGTCTGTCTATTGATGTAGTTGGAGACTGGCAACCAAAATATGGATTGATCTGTAAAAGAGAAACAATGGAGAAAGATATAGAAAGGATAGAATATCTAAGGAATGAGTTGAATAAGCATAATTATAATTATTATGTTTTATCATCTCCGACCATTTCTGATTTTGAATTTGATCAGATGATGAAGGAATTACAAGATTTGGAAATGCGGCATCCAGAGATGTTTGATTCCTCTTCTCCTACTCAGAGAGTTGGAAGTGATATATCCAAAAATTTCCAGCAGGTTGCACATAAGTATCCGATGTTGTCTTTAGGCAATACCTATTCGAAGGAAGAGGTGTCAGACTTCTACCAAAGAGTATCTAAAGGATTGGAAGGCGAATCGTTTGAAATCGTCTGTGAGTTGAAATATGATGGAACATCCATCTCGTTGACATATGAACATGGTAAATTAGTTCGTGCGGTGACACGAGGGGATGGAGAGAAAGGTGATGATGTGACTGATAATGTTCGAACCATTCGTTCGATTCCGTTGGTTCTTCATGGTGATTATCCAGATGAGTTTGAAATCCGAGGAGAGATATTAATGCCTTGGATAGTTTTTGAAAAATTGAATGAAGAGCGTCTTCAGAATGAAGAACCTTTATTTGCTAATCCGAGGAATGCAGCATCCGGTACGTTGAAGATGCAAAATTCGAAGGAGGTGTCGAAGCGGAAATTAGACTCTTATCTGTACTATCTGTTGGGTGATACGATTCCGGAGGACACACATTATGATAATCTAAAAGCGGCGCAGAAGTGGGGATTTAAGATCTCCGATGCGATGAAGGTGTGTCATTCTGTTGATGAAATATTCGATTTTATTCAATATTGGGATGTTGAGCGGAAGAACTTGCCGGTAGCAACAGATGGTATCGTTTTGAAAGTGAATTCTATTGCTCAGCAGGAGCAGTTGGGTTATACGGCAAAATCTCCACGTTGGGCCATAGCCTATAAGTTTCAAGCGGAACGAGCATGTACAAGGTTGAATTCTATATCCTATCAAGTTGGAAGGACGGGCGCCATTACTCCTGTGGCCAATTTGAATCCCGTACAGTTGTCGGGTACAATTGTGAAACGCGCCTCATTACATAATGCAGATATCATTCGTTCGTTGGATCTGTATATTGGGGATATGGTATATGTGGAGAAAGGAGGGGAGATTATCCCTAAGATTGTTGGTGTGGATTATAATCAGCGAGGTATTGATATAGGCGAGAAGGTACAGTTTATTACAAAGTGTCCAGAGTGTGGAACTCCATTGATACGTTTGGAAGGAGAAGCCGCGCATTATTGTCCTAATGATGCCCATTGTCCGCCACAGATAAAAGGTAGGATAGAGCATTTTGTGGGACGTAAAGCCATGGATATCAATCTAGGAGAAGAAAATATCAATCTGTTGTATAACAAAGGAATGATAAAGAATATCGCAGATCTGTATGATTTAGATATGAGAGAGTTGTCTGGTTTGGATCGTTGGGGCGAAACCAGTGCCAAGAATGTGATAGAGAGTCTGGAGAAATCCAAAAAGGTTCCTTTTGAACGAGTGCTGTTTGCCTTGGGAATTCGCTATGTTGGGGCTACCACGGCGAAGAAGATTGCCAATGCGATGAAGAGCATAGAAATGATAGAGAGAGCTACTGTACCTGATCTGCAAGTGATAGATGAAGTTGGAGAGAGAATAGCGCAGAGTGTGTATGATTATTTCCGATCAGAAGGAAATAGAGCGATTGTAGATAGGCTGAAACAGGTAGGTTTACAGTTTGAGTTGGATGAAGAAGTTCTAAAAAATCGTACAAATAAATTAGCAGGTTTGTCAATTATTATTAGTGGTACTTTCCAGCGACATTCTCGCGATGAGTTAAAGCTGTTAATAGAACAGAATGGAGGAAAGAATGTCTCCTCTATATCGTCTAAAACAGATTATCTGATTGCAGGAGAGAATATGGGACCGGCAAAATTAGAAAAGGCTAAGAGTCTGAATGTAAAGATGATAAGTGAAGAGGATTTTGAAAATATGATAAAATAATAAGGAGTGTTCAAAATGTTTGAAGGACTAAAACGGAAATATATTAACTGGCAGATTTCTGGATTTGCATCAGATAAGAAATACAGAAGAGAAAAAAAATTCATCAATTGGCAGGATGTACAGGATGTACAGATACTGATTGCCCTTGATTCCCCAAAGAATGGGGTGATGGATGATATTCTGAAATGCATGACAGGAAAAAATGTGAGTGTATGGTGTTATATTTCACAAAATAATTATGTTCGTCAGGATTCAGAAAAGGTCACTTATTTAAATCCGAAATCTATTTCATTTTTTGCCAAACCTAATAAAATTATTATAGGTAAATTCATTAAGGAGACGCCCGATGTCTTGTTAGATTTGACCATGGAGGAGTGTTTCCCATTAAAATATCTTGCAGGTGCATCGAAGGCACATTGCAAATGTGGAATATGCAAGGAAGATTATTCTCTGTATGATTTGGAAATACGAGGAGATCGGAAAATGAGCAGGATGGAATTGTTAGAGCAGATAATGTATTATCTGAAAACGATACAGAGCAAAAAAATAGCGAAATAAAAAGCAGCGTATTCGACAATTTTTTTTTTAATTTTGTACTTTGTAAAAATTAGGAAGATTTTTAACAAAATGACACAGACAAAATTTACAGGATTAGGAATTGCCCTAATCACTCCATTTAAAGAGGATGATAGTATCGATTATGATGCCTTGGGTAATCTATTGGATTATCAGTTGCAAGGTGGTATAGATTATTTGGTGGTGTTGGGAACTACAGCAGAAACGCCAACATTAACGGAAGAGGAAAAGAAGTCTGTTTTGCAATTTGTTTTAAATAAAGTGAAAGGTAGAGTTCCTATCGTTCTTGGTTGTGGAGGAAATAATACAAAAGCAATTGTTGACAAGTTAAAGAAAGATGATTTTTCAGGGATAGATGCAATTCTTTCTGTTGTTCCTTTTTATAACAAACCATCTCAGGAAGGTATTTATCAACATTATAAAGCAATTGCAGAGAGTTCTCCTGTGCCTGTGATATTGTATAATATACCGGGCCGTACGGGAGTGAATATGCTTCCTGATACGACGATTCGTTTGGCTCGTGAATTTAAGAATATCATCGCGATCAAAGAGGCCTGTGGAAACATGGATCAGATCAACGATATAATCAAACGTAAACCGAAAGACTTTATGGTTATCTCAGGAGATGATGGTATCACATATCCGTTGATAACGATGGGAGCACAAGGTGTCATTTCTGTGATCGGTAATGCATTCCCTAAGGAGTTCGGACGTATGGTACGATTGTCCTTGCAAGGTGACTATGAATCAGCCCGTGTGATTCATCAGAAATTTACGGATCTATTCGATCTGTTGTTCGTGGATGGTAATCCAGCAGGTGCAAAATGTATGCTTTCGTTGATGGGTTATATTGAGAATAAGCTTCGGTTGCCGCTGGTGCCAACTAGAATGGTAACGTATGAGAAGATTCGAGAGGTACTTAATAGTTTAAATGTTAAGTGTTAAAAATACTGGAGAGCCTAATTGAAAAGTTAGGCTTTCTTTTTAAAGAAGTTGCTTTTGAGATACTGTATAAAATTTGCTTATAAGGGTACAAATTACCACGGATGGCAGGAACAGCCTAATGATGTTTCTGTTCAGTCTGTATTGACAGAGGCTTTATGCAGGATCTTACGATGCCAGGTTGAGTTAACGGGTGCCGGACGCACAGATGCGGGTGTTCATGCAAAGTGTATGTTTGCCCATTTTGATTTGGAGAATAGTCTGGAGGATCTTCCTTTG